>DOYB01000053.1 GCA_003518745.1 Selenomonas sp.
TCACCAATGCGTTTTTACCATCATCCTCCATATTCATATCAGGATTATAGACATAATAGCAACCTCTTCCTGCCACCTTTGCCTGATACAAGGCAAGGTCAGCATGCTGCATCAGTAAATCCAGAGAATCTGCCTCCTTCTCCGAAAAGGCTATGCCCGCGCTGACCGAGAGCTTCTGCAGTTCGGGGTCCAGCTGGTAGTAGTTCAGAAGCCGTTCCATAAACTCGGCTACCTTGTCCTCCACCTGTTCCCTGTTCCCCTTGAATTCTGAAACCATCAGGAACTCGTCTCCTCCAAGACGCACATTCATCGCGTCCTTGAAAACGTCCTGCATCACCGCTGAAAAAATCATCAGCGCCGCGTCTCCCGTCTGATGACCATAGGTATCATTGACATGCTTGAAGAAATCCAAATCCAACATCACCATAACCAGCTTCTGCCCGGACCATTTGGAATCCACATATTCCTGCATGTACCTGCGGTTGGCAAGGTTTGTCAGAGAATCGTAACGGGCCATTGCCATAATAGTCTGCTGATACTCATGTTCCTTGGTAACATCCCTTGCTATGCCCAAGGTTCCTATTATGGTACCGTCCTCCTCGAATATGGGCGTCTTATAGGTCTTAAGCTTGCGAAGGCCGTTGGCTCCCATGACCTCCTCATCGAAAAGACAGGTTTTGCGCGCCTTTATGACCTCATCCTCCGTCTCAACGCATACAAAATCAGTTTTTTCGTACTCTTCACGGGAGATACCCCAAATATAATAGTGATCCTTGCCCGCGATATCCTCTTTGGTCTTGCTGACCGTATCGCAAAAGGCGCTATTCACCTTCCAGTGGATACCATTCATATCCTTGTACCATACCAGGTCAGGCAGAGTATCTATCGTCTGTTCCAGATAGTTCGCGCACAGCCAGGCTTCCTTATCTGCCTTCAGCCTGCGTTGGAGCTTCCCAAAGCGGATTCTGGCAAGCTCCACAGGATCGTCCCCCCGCCAAAAGTCGTCCATTACCGAAAGCTCATCCTCAGAAAAGCAGGAAAATTTCTCGCCACACAGAACGCAGATACTTGACTCACCCGCGGCTTCCCTCACTGCCTTAGGGGAAAAGGGGGACGACGCATGAAATATTACCACCTGCTTTTTTCCCGTCTTAAGCTGTGACAAATCGGAGAGTTCCCGAAATTCATGCTCAAACCGCTCCAAGGGCTCCAGTTTTTTCCACTCCTGTACATAATCCTGGCGAATCCCCGCGGTCCAAAAAGTAATCTTGGAATGATACATTGGCAGATATCCTCCCTTACTTACTTACTTTTTTACATAACCAGTCAGCAAAAGGTCCCCTTCTATCATTTCCACTGTGATATTTTCAAGTTCTACCGCTTCCGAAAGCTCTCCGAAGCCCTCTCCCTCCACAGGAGAAAGGGCTTCTGCTCCGCCCACCAGTTTTGGCGCGATGAAGGCGAAAACCTGATCCACAAGCCCCTCCTTCAACATTGAGAAGTTGACCGACCCACCGCCCTCAACCAAAACCGAAAGCAGGTCACGCTCTCCAAGCTGCTTCATCAAAAGGGAGAAGTCCACCCTTGGACCGCTGCCCGAAACCAAAATCTCCGCCCCCTCCCCGCGAAGGGCTTCTATCCGCTTCTCCGGCGCCATCTCAGTGACCGCTATGATGGTCGGAGCCAGTTTGTCCCGCAAAAGCTTTGAATCAAGCGGCGTTCTTCCCATACTGTCCACGACAATGCGAACGGGATTCTTGCCAGTCCCATCCGGAAGCCTTGTGGTAAGGCTTGGATTGTCTGCCAGCACTGTTCCTATCCCCACCAGTATGCCGTCAAAGCAATCCCTCAGCTCATGGACCCGTCTGCGGGATGCTTCGTTTGTAATCCATTGTGACTTTCCTGCAGCCGTCGCAATCTTACCATCCAGTGTCATAGCAGTTTTAAGAGCAACAAATGGCCGTCCTGTTGTGATCCATTTCAGGAAGGTACGGTTCAATCCGCGGCATTCCTCCTCCAGAACCCCACATTCGACCTCTATGCCCGCCGATTTCAATATGTCTATTCCCTTGCCGGAAACAAGGGGATTGGGGTCCTCCATTCCTATGACCACACGGCTGATTCCTGCCTCCGCTACCGCCTTGGCGCAAGGCCCCGTCCTGCCATAGTGGGCGCAGGGCTCCAAAGTGACGTATAGGGTTGCCCCCCTAGCCAGCTCCCCGGCCATCTCAAGCGCATGTATTTCAGCATGGGAGGTTCCCGCCTCCCTGTGCCAGCCCTCCGCAATGATACGCCCCTTACTGACGATCACAGCTCCCACCAGTGGATTGGGCGAGGTTCTGCCCTCGGCATTACGGGCAATCCTCAGAGCTTCACGCATAAATGCCTCATCCCTCACGGGCAGTACCTCCATTCCTACATTCAAAAAAGCAACGCCCAAACTCTTCAGGCGCTGCTTATGCACAGAAATACTCATCAATGCAAAACAAACTTTTATCATCCAGACTACAGAAAACGCTGCCAAAGACGAACCTACACCGCAGCATCTTCCTCACTGTCGGCACCGGAATTGCACCGATTCATGCCTATACAAACATCGGCTCGCGGGCTTTACCGCCGGTCGGGAATCACACCCTACCCCAAAGCTGTTTCCATACTCAACATGATACCATACAAAGAGTTCAGCGTCAATTCCTTGAGAGGCTGAACTCGAAGAATGCCTGCCGTAGATCCTATTTCTGGCGCTTTACCATGTTATGCTCACTTAATCATGATCTATTTTATTCTTTGGCACCCAAAAGCCAGTCAAGTGCGTAAACTTGTTGTATACCATCATGAGAAACAGGTGGAACTAAATCCATGGTGATAAGGTACCTTTTATAGTAATCTTTTACTTTTTTCAATGGAGCCAATTCTCTCCTTAAAATAGAGCCATCATTATCAACGACAGTAAAGGCTACTTGATAATAGCATGGTTCTCCATTTTGCATTGCTACGAAATCTATTTCCGTATTACCAACCTTGCCAACATAAACTTCATCCCAGCGTCTTTTTAATTCCAAGTATATTATGTTTTCCAAGATATGGCCTATATCTGCCGGTTTATCCCCCAAAACCATTTTTCTCAATCCAATGTCTACGGCATAATATTTTCCACCAGTCTTTAAATATTCTTTCCCTTTTATGTCATATCTATCGGCTTGATAAAATAAAAAACTCTCCTGTAATGCGCTAAGATATTTTTCGACTGTTGGTACGGTTGTCTTCGTACCCATAGAAGTCAATGTATCAGCTATTTTTTTTGTTGAACATGGATTGCCGATATTATCAAATAGAAATCTGGTAAGCTTCTTTAATAAATTTTGGTCAGGGCATTTTTTTCTTGCAATTATATCTTTAAGCAGAATTGTGTCATATATACTGCTAAGATACTGATTTACATACATTTGGTCTTCAATGTTATTGACGTATGGAAATGAGCCATTTTGCAAATACTTCACATAAAGTCGTTCCGGGCTCTGTTCTGGGTATATTGCAGCATATTCCGCAAAAGACAGAGGCTGCATCTTTATCTTGACATAACGGCCAGAAAGCAATGTGGCTAACTCGCCTGATAACATATTGGAGTTGGAGCCGGTTATATAAACATCACAGTTATCCCTTACATATAGGGCATCTACGGCTTTTTCAAAATCCTTTACTTGTTGTACTTCATCTATGAATATGTAGTTTGTACCCTCTGATTGAAGCCTGTCCATAAAATACTTGAGCAGTTGGCGGTAATTGGTTATGTCTATTCCTTCGAATTCTTCAAGGTTCAGAAATATGATATTTTCTTCCGGAACCCCTGATTGTTGCAGCTCCTTACGAAATAGCTTCAGCAGGGTTGATTTTCCACAACGTCTAACTCCGGTTATAACCTTGATAACATCATGGTCTCTCCAATATTGCAACTGCTTCATAATTGAGCGTTCTATCATGTTTATCACCTTTTTAAACTGATTATATAATAACAATCAATTTTCCACAAGTTTTTAAACTATCATTTTAAAAACTTGTAGGAATCCCATCCAGAGCCGGTACTTTGGGATAGGATTCTATTGGTGTATTAAATAGGACATAATCATCCGATTTTCGCCAGCCCTTACACGAAAACTAAGCTCATCTGCGCCCTGCCCCTGCGGGACTAGCTTTGCGTCGCGGGCTTGATTTGCTAATTTTTCATAGTAAAATATTAAGTAGGGACTGTGAAGCAGAGCAACATTTTGGAAACAGTCTATATCTTGTTCTCCGTCCCATTCCTGAGCCTGTCAATGTTGGCGCTGTGACGCACCGTTATGAAGGCTGCGGCAAGGAGACCGAAAAATACGTAAGCAGCAGGATATCCAAATACCAGGGCCAGAACCGGCACCAGGCAGGCTGCTGCGATAGAGCCGAGTGACACGTATCTGGTACGGTATACAATGAGGAACCATACCACGAACACCAGCAGGGTGACATCCGACATCAGCATGGCTATTACCCCAAGCCCCGTGGCAACTCCCTTGCCCCCCTTGAAGTTCAGGAACAGGGAACAGGAATGACCCACAATGGCCGCGACACCCGCAAGCACCATCGCAACCGGCGTGCCAATCAAGGCCATAGCCAGATACACACTCAGATAACCCTTCAGAAAATCCAACAGGAAAATCAATATGCCCGCGCCCTTGCCGATGGTCCTCCAGGCATTGGTTGCCCCAATATTGTGGCTTCCATATTTCCGGAGATCTATCTGCCACAGGAGTTTTCCAAACACCAGTCCGTTGGGTATGGAACCCAGTAAATAGCTGGCTATCAAAACCAATATGATGAGGCTCATCACTGTTCCTCCTTTTCTTCTCTGCTCCGCACAATCAGCTTAAGCGGCGTGCCCTCAAAGCCATAGCTTTCCCTGAGACGGTTCTCTATGAACCTCAGATATGAGAAATGCATCAGATTGGGCTCGTTTACGAAGATAACGAATTTCGGCGGACATATCCCCACCTGTGTCATAAAGAGCAGCTTGAGCTGACGCCCCTTGTGTGTAGGCGGCGGATTGACGGATACAGCATCCCTGATCAATTCGTTGAGTACACTGGTCTTGATACGCATGGACTGCTGCTCCGCAACGAAGCGCACCAGATCCGTAATTCGGTTTATACGCTGTCCCGTAAGGGCTGATGTGTATATCACCGGCGCGTACTGGAGGAAACCAAGCTGTTCCCTAAGATCATCGGTGAACCGCAGGGTTGACTTGTCATTCTTATCAGGGAATATGTCCCACTTATTCACGATGATGACAGTCCCTTTGCCCCCCTCATGGGCATATCCCGCGATTTTCTTATCCTGCTCCATGATTCCCTCCGCGGCATTTATGACCATGAGCACCACATCCGCCCTGTCTATTGCCCTGAGGGACCGCATTACACTGTAGCGCTCCACAGGCTCGTCTATCTTGCCCTTTCTTCTCATGCCGGCAGTATCTATAAGGGTATACTTCATGCCGTCCTTGGTGAAGTGGGTGTCGATGGCATCCCGCGTCGTACCCGGCACGTCGCTGACTATGACCCGCTCCTCGCCAAGTACCGCGTTCACTATGGAAGACTTCCCCACATTTGGCCTTCCTATGACCGCTATGCGTATCTCATCTTCATCACGAGGTTCATCTTCGTTATCCGGAAAGGCCTTCACGAGTTCGTCCAGCAGATCCCCCAGATTCAGTGAGTTGGAGGCGGATATGCCAATTGGGTCCCCAAGTCCAAGATTATAGAACTCGTAAATATCCATCTCCTGCTTGGGGCTGTCAACCTTGTTGACAGCGAGTACCACAGGCTTCTTGGCGCTTCTCAGCAACTTGGCGATCTCCTCATCCGCCGAGGTAAGGCCTGCCCTGCCGTCCACTATGAAAAGAATGACATCTGCCTCCTCCATAGCGAGCTGTGCCTGTTGTCTCATGGAGGTAAGTATGTGATCCCCTGCCTCCAGTTCGATACCGCCTGTATCGATCATGGTGAATTCCTGCTGAAGCCATTCAGCATCCATATAAATCCTGTCACGGGTAACCCCAGGCATATCGTCCACAATGGACATACGGCGTTTGCCGATCTGGTTGAAGAGGGTGGATTTTCCCACATTCGGCCTTCCGACAATCGCCACAATCGGCTTGCTCACCTTTAACACCCCTTATCATCTACAATTTAGGAGGATATCATATCATGAAAATCAATCTGCCACAGTCATACTTCAACAAGCTAATTCGCGCAGTAGTGGAATTCGACCTTATTCAAGATGGCGACCATATACTTATCGGCATATCCGGTGGCAAGGACAGCATCTTCCTCGCATATGCCCTCGCTATTCTCCGTGAAAGGCTGAAAAAGGACTTCCGGCTCTCAGCCCTTACCATAAATCCCATGTTTTCTAAGGAAATCCACATGGAAGGAATAACTGAATTCTGCAAATCTCTGGATATTCCCCATGAGATCCACAACGTGGATATAGCAGAGGCCATTCGTCAAAGCCACAATAAGAACGCCTGTTTCACCTGCTCCTATTTCAGAAGAGGCGCTATCAATCGCTATGCCACCGAACAGGGCATGAACAAGATTGCCTATGCCCATCACCTTGACGACGCGGTTGAGACCTTCTTCATGGGGCTGCTCTACTCGGGACAGCTTACGACCTTCTCGCCTAAGACATATCTTGACAGGACAGGCCTCACAGTAATCCGTCCCCTCGTTTACTTCCGTGAGTACGAGCTTGCAAAATCAGAAAAATATCACGGATGCTCTGCTGTCCCATCCTCATGCCCCATTGACGGCACGACCTACAGGCAGAAGGTTAAGGAACTCATCGAGGAAATGGGTAAAGACAACAAGCAGCTTTTCTCCCATCTGACAGCCGCCATGCGTGAAAGCTCCCTGGGGGAGCTTTGGCCCGCCGCCAAGACAAGGGAGGAGATGAAGGAGACCTATTTCAACTATATGGGAAGGTCTCACGCATAAACCGATATGGCTTCGGGAACGGTCTCTATTTCCAAGGGAAGCAGCGGACCGATTTCCCCATCAAGATCGCTGACAAGCTCTCCCTTTTCGGATGAAATCCGGAAACTCTTTGCCTGCTTGTGAAACACGAATTTACGTCCCGTAACGGATTTCCCCGCGATCAAATCAGCAGTCAGCTTCATCAGACTTGCGGGACTGCATTTCTTCACAGCAAGAAGATCCAGCTTGCCGTCATCAACAGAAGCCTCTTTTGCCACATTCTTCATGCTTCCAACCACAGAACTGTTCAATACTATGAACAGGAACGCGTCCAGCTCCCATTTCTCTCCATCAGCATCAAGCCGCATGGGAAAGGAGCGAAACTTCGGAATCTCTCCAATACCTCTCAGATAATAGGCCAGCTTCCCCAACGCGTTCTTCATTTTTGAATCAACCTCATGGGCTATGGAGGTCAGCACTCCGGCGCTGGCCACATTTACGAAATATCTGTCCCCGGTCTTCCCAAGGTCAACTCTGCGGGTGTTCCCCTCCGCGATCCGGTCAAAGTAGCTCTCCAAATCCTCATTTACGTGAAGATATGTGGCGAAATCATTGGATGTGCCGCTGCCAATCATCCCAACGGGAATATCCAGTCCAGCTTTCATTATCAAGTTAATTACGCAATGGAGAGTCCCATCGCCTCCAGCGGCAATAACCCCCTCAGCGCCGGACT
>DOYB01000210.1 GCA_003518745.1 Selenomonas sp.
AGGATCAGTCGTATATGCTGTATCAATTGTCACAGGAGGAACTTTCCCGCACGATTTTCCCATTGTCGGAATTTACAAAGTCTGAAGTCCGAGGTATTGCCGCAGAGATTGGACTATCTGTCGCGGAAAAACCGGATTCACAGGAAATATGCTTTGTTACTGAAGGCAGCTATGAGGAATTCTTAGAAAGGGAAAGCTCAGGGGCGGTTCCTGGGGAAGGAAATTTTTTGGATGGATCCGGAAATATTATAGGCAGGCATAAAGGCATCACAAATTATACCGTCGGACAGCGCAAAGGCCTGGGACTTGCTTGTGGTGCCCCCGTCTATGTCAAAAAAATCTGCCCGGAGAAAAACGAAATCATCGTGGGCAGGGAAGATGAAATTTACTCCAATGAAATGACTGTCACAGACGTAAATTATATGGGAATTGCCACGTTGAAAAAGCACGACGCGATTCGCGCCAGAGTAAAGGTTCGCTATCATCATAAGGGGGAAATGGCGCATATTTCATGTCTTGGGGACAGCTTGAAAATCGTGTTTGATAACAGCGTCAGAGCTGTCACTCCTGGGCAGTCGGCTGTCTTTTATAATGAAGATGGGAACATACTTGGTGGAGGCACCATAGGGCCTTTATTTTGAATAAGGCAGAAATGTATTACGTATAAAGCATTTTTGAACAGTATCTCAGAAAGGGGCTGTCGCGCGACAGCCCCTTTAACATGGGTAGTATGCTGTTTTTTTTCACTGAGCATTAATCCAAATCCGATGCTTTGCCCTTATATTCAGGCGGGCGCTTCTCAAGGAAGGAGGCAATGCCCTCCTTGTAGTCTGCTCCTCCATATACCTTTGTACGGTAGGAATTGATGCGCTCGAAATTTTCCGCGCTTATTACCGTAGCGGCGCGGCTAAGAATACGGAATTGACGCTTGATGGCGCTGATAGAAAGGACACTGTTGCTGCGCAGGGGGGCAAGGAAGTCATTTTCCAGCATCTCATCCAACTTATCAGGCTCAGCCACATGATTGATAAGTCCCACGTTCATGGCATCTTCGGCAGTAATGGGTCTTGCCAGAAAGAACATTTCACGGGCCTTGTTCATGCCCAGCTGATTGACGAAGTGGAGGATACCCGAGGCATTGTAGGGAATGCCAAGCTTTGCGGGGGTAATTGCAAAGGTGGCATTGCTGGAGCTTACAATCATATCGCAGGAAAGGCACAGATCGCAGGCGCCTCCCCAAACCGTGCCGCTGACGCAGGCAATGACGGGGATGGGAACATCCTGCACCTTGCGAAGCAGCTTTTCCATAGGGACCTCAAAGGCCAGCGGATCGGTGCCGTCCGTGGGCAGTTCGCGTATATCGTGGCCCGCGCTCCAGACTCCTTTTCTGGTCTGGGCGCCTATCACAATGCCAACGCACTCATTTTCATATCCCTCATCCAGCGCCTCCATCAGTTCTTCGCACATGGCTTCACTCAGGCAGTTGAAATGATCCGGGTTCTGCATCTCGATATAGCAGATTTTGTTTCTGATTTCACTTTTTACCAGCATGAATATGCCTCCTCGCTATAAATACGCTTGATATGGAGTAATGATTATTTATTTCTCTATCGCTTCCCACATTCCTGCTAGAGCTTTGAGAATAGATTTATCTCAAAGTGGGAGGAGCAGCAAAAATGGGGAAATCCTTGATTTTTCGAAGTGAAGAATGTACAATGTAAGTACAAGGCAGGGGACGTAAGTGAATTCATGACGTTCGCCCTGCCATTTATTTTAGTAAACTCTGAAATTCTTGGATGTCGTTTAATGATTCAGGAAAAATGCAAGTAATACTTATGAAAACAGCCGAATAATACGATAAAGTTGTATAAAAATAATAAGAGTGGTGAGATGTAAATGGATATAACTAAGGTACAAGGCTTTGGCGTGAAGAACTCTGCGTCGAAGAAGCAGTCTTCAGCTGACGGCGTGAAGGGGGAGTACGCGAAGCTCCTTCAGCAGAAACTGTCGACATTGAAGGAAGATTTAGAGGAAATGGAGCAGCGCCGGGAGGAACTGGATGAGCTCAGGCAGCAGAGAGAGGAACTGACCGGTCGTTCCGAGGCGGATGAGAATGGCAATATTTCTACCCAAGGGACAAAGGAAACCCTGAAGCGTTTCCTCCCTGATGGAACTATCCTCGTGACGACTACGGAAAATGGCAAGGTGGTTGAGCAGTTCAAGAAGAAACCGCATCTCGTTCCCGTACCGAATCTCTCCGCGCCTAAGCCGGAGGATGGAGGTACGGCAAGCGAGCAGATTAAGTGGATGCCCCATTACAGTGTGATGGATTTGCTATCGGTCAAGTGAATATTTTTGATTCTTCGCAGGCCGGAACCTCCATGAGTCAAGTGTAAAATACTGAGTCACCTCGTGTGGCTCTTTTTTTTTCAGAAAAGCAGGAAAATAGCCTCCGCAGGAAGAATATCCTATCGAAAGTAGATGTATCCGGCAGGAGGTTGCGCCGTTGCATCGGTATCCCAATCGGTTACAGTAAAGGAGGATTACTGTGAACACACTTACAATTCGCAAGAAATTATTTCTTGTGTTTGGACTGCTCATCGTTATTTTTGCTTGCAACGGCATCTATACGGGCTACAGTCTGAACAGTATCAACCAAGGTGCTTTGCGCATTGCCACTGAACATCTGCGTGGCGTCATGGCGGCGCTGGAGAGTAGTCGCGCCATGTCGGACTACCGACAGGGGGAGTTTGCTGTCGTGACGGCAGCCACATTGCCAAACCGTATCCATGCGGCTCAGGAAATGGCAAAGCTGGGAGACCAGATAGACATCGCCTTTGATACTATTGAACCGACCCTTTCGGGGGAAACCGCGAAGGATTTTTCCTCTATGAGGGGCATCTGGGAATCCTATAAGAAGAATACCAAGAACATAGTATCCTTTGCGAAAAACAACCAGAATGCTGAAGCGGCGCGCCTGTTGGAGCAGTCAGGCCGCCAATATGAGGAAATCAACTCGAAACTCAGCCGCATAGTGGATGACCGCAAGGACTTCATCCATCAGGAAAATGTGGAGGCAGAGTCAAAGTACAACCAATCTAAATATACATTGATATTTTCCATCATTGTAGTCATTCTTTTGTCCGGTTTCATGGCGTACTATTTAAGCAGTTCCATCTACAAGTCAATAGAGTACCTCATGGAGGTATCCCATGAGGTGGCCTCCGGAAACCTTACCGTAAAGGCAGTAGCTTCTTCCCAGGATGAATTCGGAAGGCTGACGGACGCATACGCGGAGACTATCCGTGAGTTGCGCAGCCTTATCGACAACATCCAGAAAACCGCGGCTCAGGTTTCGACCCTTGCCGGTCAGCTCACGGAAAATGCCAGCCAGTCTGCCCAGGCAACCCAGCAGGTAGCCATATCCATAGGAAATGTTGCCGCCAGCGCCAGCCAACAGGGGGATGCGGTTAGCACCTCGACGAGGGATATTTCCGCCATGGCCGAGAGCCTGGAGGGCTTCCAGGAGAAGGCCGCTGCCTCCGCCGACGCGGCGCGCGACGTGGAGAACATTGCCAATCAGGGCAAGGAATCCATCGCGGATGCTGTGGGGCAGATGTCGGAAATCGCGGCATCGGTCACCGAATCCGCTGAGGTCATAAAGAAACTGTCAGAACGCTCTACGGAAATCGGCCAGATCAGCGATACGATTTCGTCCATCGCGGAGCAGACTAACCTGCTCTCGTTGAATGCCGCTATTGAGGCGGCCCGCGCCGGCGAGGCAGGACGCGGCTTTACGGTGGTGGCCGAGGAGGTGCGCAAGCTCGCGGAGGGCTCTGCTGTTGCCGCGCAGAAAATCGCTGACCTTATACATACCATACAGGGTGAGACGGAGCAGGCTGTTAAGCGTATGCAGAAGGGGACGGAAGATGTCAAGAACGGGCAGGAGGTTGTTACCGCTGCCGGAAGCGCCTTTGACAACATCGCTTCTGCCGTAAGCGACCTCACTCACCACGCGGAGAATATCCTGCAGGATTCCCGCCGCTCATCAGCAAAGGCAGCCTCTCTGGTGTCTGTCATGCAGGGAATCGACAAGACGGGTCGTGACGTTTCAGCGGAAACCGAGTCTGTTTCCGCGGCTACCGAGGAACAGTCCGCGTCCATGGACGAAGTAGCCAGTGCCAGCCGTCAGTTGGCCAATCTGGCTGCCGAGCTTACTCAGTCCGCGGCTAAATTCAGGATTTAAGGAGGGCACAGTATCATGAATAGAATATCGGTATTTCTTATCCTGTCCCTTCTGGGCTTGTCGGTTCTTTTCACAGGCTGCGGCAGCGAATCCGAAAGCGGGAAAAATGTGGCGGTTACCTTTGCCAACTCATCAGCAAGCTGGCAGCGTAACGGTGATACCATAAAAAAGACGCTGGAATCTGAGGGCTTTGCGGTGGATCTCCAGTTCGCCGACAGTGACAAGCAGCAGATTGAGCAGCTTAAAGCTATGATAGAGTCGAAGCCCCGTTGTATTGTCATCGGCGCGGTAAACTCCGGAGCTTTGGGGGAGGTGCTGAAGGAGGCCAAGGAACAGCAAATTCCTGTCATTGCTTATGACCGCCTTGTCATGAACACGGATGCCGTCAGTTATTATGCCTCCTTTGACAATGAGGGAGTAGGGCAGGCCATGGGTGAATATATCGAGGCGGCCCTAAATCTCAAGAGCGGTGCCGGTCCTTTCAATATCGAGGTGTTTGCCGGAGATCCCGGAGATAATAACGCCCATCTTTTCTTCTCCGGAGCAATGGATGTGCTGAAGCCGTACTTTGAGAAGGGGCAGTTGGTTTGTCCTTCCCGAGAAACGAGTTTTGATCAGGTCGCGACAAAGGATTGGAATCCCAAGAATGCTCAGGCCCGTATGGAGAAGCTATTGACCGCTAATTACAGCGATGGCAAGCCGCTTCATGCGGTGCTTTCGCCCAATGATGGCTGCGCGGGCGGCATTGTCGAAGCTCTTGCCAACAAGGGCTATTCCGGCCCGCAGCCCATTATCACGGGGCAGGATGCTGATCCTGCTGCTCTTGAGAATATACGCCAGGGTAAGCAGACCATAACCATTTTTAAGAATCCCGAACTGCTGACCTCAAAATGCGTCCGTATGATAAAGGCCGTTGTGGAGGGCGTACAGCCCGACATCAATGATGTCAAGACCTATAATAACGGCAGCATCACCGTTCCGGCTTATCTTTGCACACCATACATCATTGACAAGGATAATATTGATATGGTGAAGTAAAAAATCTCCCCGCTGTGCCAATTGAAGCGACCCCCATAAGTTAGATTTCTTGGTCTAACATATGAGGGTCGCTTCAATTTTTGCGCCAGTGTAAGACCTCGTTCATATAGATGTGAACGAGGTCTTACACTAGATGGGGTACTTTATTGAACCGTCTACGTCTAGTCAATACTGTCTGATTTTTTATGGAAGACCCAAAAAGCAGCGGCCAGAACGACAATTATGACAGTACACAAAAGACAGATGGAACCATAGCGATGGATATAATCAGAAAAATCGTATTCATACATTTGGCGAGAGGTATAGCTAGAGATGATTTCATGCCGACGATCCTCGGACAACTTGGATATGCCACGGTTAAGCCGTTCTATTATTTTCCTGCCATCAGGCGTGTCCAAGGCGCCTGCACGAAAATCCATGGAGAACACCGCGTCGGATTGAACTGTCAAATCAGAATAGGCAGGCTTTTGCAGGATATAACTCCATACATATGAATTGTGAAGCAGGGCATCTACCTCGCCGCTGCGGAGCGCCTGCATACTCTCCAGCATGTCCTTGTACAGGGTGATCTTAACGCCCGGATAAAGTTGAAGTACGGTTTCCGACACCGCGCCGAGAGATTGGAGCATGCCTATGCGCAGTTTATTGATTGGAGGTAATCCATTACCATGGTTTTCCTCGGTAACGAGGGTGAATGGAGTTTGCATGAGATTATCCGAAACTATGCTCTGTTTTCCGGAAGCGCTTCGAAGAGCACTGCCAAAGGGCATGACCACATCGTATTGCTTATTATCCAAAGCTTGCTTCAAGGTCTTTTCATTGACAATTTTGAAGGAAACGGCATAGCCGGCTTCCTCAGCCGCAGCGCGCATCAGATCTACACCGATGCCTTTAACCTCTCCTGTTTTGGGATCCTCATAAAACATCGGAATGCGATTAGTGGGCACGCCTATTGTCAAAGCTTCACCGGTGCTTTCGCCATAGGCGGTGGGGGGTGTCATGGAAAAGCAGGCTAATACGGCAATAAGGCAAGCAATAAGTATAGGCATTGGCTTTGATATGGGGATTGTTTTCAAGAAACAGCACCGTCCTTCAGTATTACGAAAAATAACTGTAATGCGTCGAACTACAGATTATCTTTCAAAATTATTCAAATTTTGGAATTTTCTAAACCGTGCGTAACCGTAACATACGATATTTGCGATACTTATATTATATTCCACATAATTTGCCATATTCCTGCTGATATGTAATTTTCTTCAAAGATACTAAAATTGCCAGCGTATATGTGAGGCAGGATAGCTGCAAGGTTTGAAAAAATTATCCTTCACTTCGTCACTCCTCACAGAAAAAATGTGAATGTACTTACGTCCAGCAACGGAAAAACAAAATATCCGTTGCTGGACGCTTCTTATTTCTATCCTGATTTTTTATTATTCGTTGCGTATTACCTGTAGATTGTCGCCGTCTAGTACATCGAATAATAATTAACTGGCGATATCTCGGCTAGCATCTTCCATGGATATTTCATCCATTTTATATGTCCAATGATAGACGACAGGCTCCGTATTTACCTCATCGAAGTACATGTAAATTCGCTCTTCTAATTCTTGCTTTGATTTTACGCGAATCCCTTTGAGCATTTGTTTTGTCATCTTACTGAAAAAGCTTTCAATGAGATTCAGCCAAGAACCATGCTTGGG
>DOYB01000221.1 GCA_003518745.1 Selenomonas sp.
CCATGCCTTTGGCGGAGCCGGACAAGCCGCGCCAGATATTGCCCCCCCCGACTACAATGGCAACCTCAATCCCATTGTTATGGATTTTCTTTATCTGCTTGGCAATATCCTCCACTATCACGGGATCAATACCAAACCCCTGCTCGCCTGCCAAGGACTCTCCGCTTAATTTCAAGACAATACGCTTGTATTTCGCCGTACTCAAAATCCATCCCCCTATCCTGAGTTATGAACCTATCTTCCCGTTTACCTTTCTACAAAAGTTCCTGTTTTCCTGCTTATGTACGAAAATATCTTTTAATTCTTCCATCATATTTCCCCTTTGCGTTCTACTTTATAAACCACCGCATACATGGTAGGGAGAACTATAAGGGTCAGAACAGTAGCCACCAGAAGCCCTGACGAAATTGCGACAGCCATGGGGCCCCAGAAATTGCTCCGCATTAACGGAATCATACCCAGTATAGCGGCAGCGGCTGTCAGCATGATTGGACGGAAACGCAGGATTGCGGAATCTACCACTGCGTCCCAAGGTGATTCCCCAGCGGCCATATGTTTCTGTATCTGATCGATAAGTATGACAGAGTTGCGGATAATCATGCCTGTCAGCGCCAGAATTCCCAAGTCAGCCACAAAGCCCAAAGCGCTGTCTGTCAATATCATCCCTGCCGCGACACCTATAATTCCCAAGGGCGCGGTTATAAGTGTCAGGAGCATCTGATAGCCGCTCCTAAGCTCCAGCATCAGCAGTGTCATAATGACAAATATCATAAGGGGAATCGGAGCCAATAAATGGTTAGAGGATTTTTCACTGTTCTCCAAAGCTCCTGCTACGTTGATTTCGGCCCCCGAAGGCAGACCGGCACGAAGCTCCTCCAAAGAATCGAATGCCCTCTTGGTATTGTCATTGGCCGTACCGGTTTTTACATTTGCGGTAACGGTAATAGTCGGCTTGAGATTACGCCGCTCTATGAGAGGCTCCTCCGCAGCATAGGAAAATTTTGCCACCTGTCCAAGCGGAATCACTTGTCCTGTTGAAGAAAAAAGCGGTAAATTGGACAAATGCCCCGGGTCCTTACGATCTGTTCCCGTCAATCGAAGGGCAATTCCTATAGTACGATCACCTGTGTAAAATTGAGCCACATCGGCACCGGAAACTTCCGTGTAAATCGATTTGGCTACACTTTCCGAGGTCAGCCCCAAGGCCTTAAGCTTCGACTGATCCAGCTCCATGCTGAGTGTCGGAGCCTTTTCATTCCAGCTGAGCTTAATACCGTAATTATTCGGGTCTTCGGCCAGTTTATTAGCCACCTTTTGCGCAATGCTCTTGGTTTCTTCCATACTGTAGGCACTGACCCGGAGCATCAGCGGATAATCAGCCGGAGGGCCTGTTTCTATGAGCTTGATATTGCCTTGTAAATCGGAAAATTCATTGTTCAACAATGACCTCAGTTCCTTAATGATAAGCTCCCTTTCCTCTGTGCCCTTGGTAACTATAACGAATTGCGCAAAATTATCGGCATCGGTCCTTGGATTAAAGGTCAGCACAAATCTAGGAGCGCACCTGCCCACATAGTAGGAATAATTCTCCAATTTATCCTTATGCTCATCTAACCGCTTGGCCATGTTCTCCACTGCCGCCTGAGTCGCGGCCATTGATGAACCCAAAGGCAGCTCCAAATCCAGAATGATTTCCGGACGAATAGATGGCGGGAAAAATTCCTCCCTGATAAATCTAAAAGACCAGACAGATACTGCAAACAATAAACAGGTAATGGCAAGCACGGCGCGCCGATGATCCAGGCAAAATTCCAGGCAGCCGCGGAACAGTTTATAAAACCTGCTTTCTTCCCTATGCTCCCCAACTACGGCTTTCACTCTAATCAGATACGTACCGTATAATGGAGCCACAGTTACACTGATAATCCATGAAAGAATCAATGCTGATGATATAACCGGGAAAAGGGAACTGCAAAACTCACTGGCCAACCCCTTTGAAAACGCCACCGGTATAAAGCCGGCGCAGGTGATAAGTGTCCCCACGAGCATTGGCTTTGCCGTGGCATCAAAGGCATAGCAGGCAGCGTCGAATCTGTTGAGCCCACGCTCCAATTGTACACTCATCATCTCCACGGCAATAATCGCATCGTCCACCAGTAACCCCAAGGAGATTATAAGAGCTCCCAGTGATACCTTTTGAAGATCGATTCCCATAAGGAACATAAGGGTAAATACCCCTGCCAAAACCAAGGGAATACATCCGGCAACCACCAGACCTGTTCTAACACCCAAGGAAAGAAAGCTTACAATGAGAACAATGACGATTGCCTCAAACAGAATGCGAACAAACTCAAAGATAGATTCATCCACAACCTTCGGTTGGTTAGCAACCTGATGAATTTCTATTCCGAGGGGAAGATCGTTTTTCACCTGAGCTATAAGCTCCTCAAGCTCCTCACCCAAGGTCAGTATATTGGCGCCATTTTCCATGGAAGCAGCGATTCCAATGGCAGGTTTACCGTCAAAAAACATCTTAGGTTCCGCAGGGTCTACAAAACGACGCTCCACCTTTGCGATATCTCCAAGCCGTAAGGTATTGCCATTACCGATTGGAATAGGTGTTTGACGGATATTCTCCACCGAATCATATACGCCGTTCAATCGAAGCTTCACATTACGGCTGTCGGTTTCGATTTCTCCCGCGGGCGTCATGGAACCCTGCCCCGAAAGTGCGTTGGATATTGACTGAGGATTTATTCCCAGCTCAGCCAATTTATCGACGGAAAATTCAACATATATCTTTTCCTTTTGGGTACCGATTAGCTCTACCTTTTGTACTTCCGGAAGGGACAGCATTCTTTGACGTATGTTCTCTGCCCGTTTACGGAGCTCTTCATAGTCAGCATCTTCCCCCGTCAATGCATATACCGACCCAAAAACCTCATCGAATCTATCATTGTAGAAAGGCCCATAGGTTCCTGCAGGAAAATCCTTCTTGATATCCTCACACTGATTGCGAACATCCCGCCAAGTTGGACGAATAATGTCATTGGGAAGATTGTCCTTGAGGTTCAAATAAATTACAGTGGTCCCTGCCCGGGTTTCACTTTTGATATAGTCAATTCCCGGTGTATCCTGAAGTTTCTTTTCCAGCTTGTCAGTAACCTGCTGACCCATTTCCTCGGCCGTTGCCCCGGGCCAGGCTGCTGAAATCACCATTTCCCGAATTGTAAAGCTGGGATCCTCCATCCTCCCAAGCCGGAAATATGACCCAATTCCAGCCAGGGCCACTACAATGATAAAATACCAGACCAAGGATTTGTTATTCAGGGCAACGGCAGTCAGGTTTCTCATTGTATCTCCTCCCGCACTGCCTGCCCTGCCTGTAGCTTATGTACACCGCTGACAACCACATGGTCATTTGTATGCAGACCTTCAACCAAAACACTGTTTTCACGATAGTCAAGGATTTTGATCGGCTTCAGGCTGACTGTTCCATCCTTCACCAGCCAAACCCCCGGAGTATCGCCTGACTGGTAAATCGCTCCCAGAGGCAAGAGCATGCCGCTTTTTCCGCTGCCGGGGAAGACAACACTGGCCGTCATACCGGCCTCAACACCTTCCGGAACAGTAAGGAGCGTAACCCGAACACGATAGGTCCTCCCACTTCCTGCCATAGGCGCTATCTCCCTTACGATTCCCCGCACCTCTGTAGGATTGGCCCAAAAACTCACCCTAGCCTCATTGCCAACCGCAGCCAAACCCAAACGGTTTTCCGGCAGGAAGATTTCAGCCTCGATTTCACTTGTCTGCATAATGGTCATAACAGTCTGACCTGCCGCCACTACCTGTCCCGACTCGGCTGAGATCTGTGTAATCACTCCATCGGCAGGCGCTGTCAGCTCCGTATAACCGAGGGCGTTTTGAGCCTCATTACCAATTGCCACGGCATTTTGATAGGCCGCCTCTGCTGCCCTATAATTTGTTCGGTATTGGTCAAGAACCGCTTCAGGTATAGCGGCAGCGGCAAAAAGCTCCTCATAACGACGCAGATTTGTCCTTGCCAACTCGAGCTGCGCCTGGGCAGATGCAATCTGGGCCTCCGATTCCGTAACCTTCTGGCGGACATCGCGAGGGCTGATGGACATCAGAACTTCCCCTGCCCTTACACGACTGCCCACATCAACCGGACGTGAAACGATTTCCCCGCCCACTTGAAAAGACAGTGAAGCCTCGCGACGGCCTTTTATTTGCCCGCTAAAGGTTTCAGAGGCCGAGTCCGCGGCCTGGATTGTCTGTATTTTAACCAAGGGCGGTTTGATATCAACAGACTGATTTTTATTGCAGCCAGTCGTAAGGACTGCTAGACTCAAAATCATGAACAAACTCAAAATCTTACTCATCAAATTACTCCTCTGTTTCATATCCGTACAACTTCAGACTATTATTCGACATTCCGAGGAGAATTCCTGCCTTCCTTATCTGCCTATGCTGTTACCTGAGGAACTGTGGCTCAGACAATTATCTCGCCTGACTCATTCTCAAAGCTGATATTGCACCTTGACTTTCATAAAGAGCTGCCATAAAATAAACACATATGTGCCTTCCCTTTATATAAGGGAGGGCATTCGCTCTTTTTTATTCAAAACGAATCCATACTCATTTTCACAAGGAAATAATTTTCAATTACATACATGAGGTGAACCAAATGGATTTTCTTCTTGAGCATCTGCTGCCTCAGCGGACAGGTGCCATCGCCACGGACAGGAAGCAATATGGCATGATGGCATCCATTGCCGGAATTGTCACGAACCTGCTCCTCTTTGCCGCCAAACTCACCATAGGTCTGTGGAGCGGCGCTGTATCCATAATCGCTGATGCCTTGAACAACCTTTCAGACATGGGAAGCTCCGTTATAATCATGATGGGCTTCCGCATTGCCTCAAAACCTGCCGATGACAAACACCCCTTCGGACACGGCAGGGCTGAATACCTTTCGGGACTTTTCGTGGCCGCGGCGATTCTTATGGTGGGCTTTGAGCTTTTAACCAGCTCCGCCAGGAAGGTAATATATCCTGAAGCAATCAGCGTTGATAACATAACACTTATAGTATTAGTGCTTTCCATAATCGGCAAGCTTATGCTGGCCTCCTTCTACAGGGCAATAGGAAGACGTATGGAGTCAACCACCGTTGCTGCTGCCGCTACAGACAGCATGATGGATTGCATTGCAACCGGGATAGTTCTCATTACCATGCTGGTATACATGTTTTATGACGTGAATATAGATGGAATCGCAGGCATACTGGTGGCATGTTTTATCCTGTATAATGGCTGGGATACCATGAAGGATACTCTTCAACCCCTTATAGGTGATGCTCCCGATTCGGATTTAATCACGGATATCAAGAAGTTCGTACTGGCTGCGCCTGAAATTCTGGGAGTACACGACCTTATAATACATAATTACGGACCGGGCCGCTGCTTCGCCTCCATGCATGTAGAAATGCCGGCTACCCTTGATTTACTTACTGCACATGACTGCATAGATCGTCTGGAAAGACAGCTTAACGCAAAAATGAATCTCTCAGTCACCCTCCATATTGACCCGGTGACCCAGAACTGCCCGGAATATGACAGGCTTTTTGTCCTTTCCTCAAGGATTCTGGCATCCATTGACGAGAGCCTATCCTTTCATGATTTTCGAGTTGTCCCTTACAAGAATGGGCAAAAGCTTATATTCGATCTAGTTGTTCCCCAAAATTTCCGCATGAGTGACCGCCAAATCAGAAAGGAATTCCACAGACTGCTGCTTGCTACCAATCCCCATGACCGGGCTGTAATACACATGGATCATCAATATTGCTGAAACACATATGCAAAAGGCCATCGCTTTCGATGGCCTTTTGTCGTGCTGTTCAATTCAATGATTATTTTGCCATAAGCTTTGCGAGCTTGTTCGCGAACTCCACCGGATTCTCCGGCAGAATGCCTTCAATAAGGAGAGCCTGGGTGTACAGAAGCTCACAGTAATCCTTAAACTCCTGACTGTCCTTGCCGCCCTCATGGAGTCCCTGCAAACGGGTAAAGAGCTCATGCTTGGGATTTATTTCCAAAATACGCTTTGCCTTGAAAAGAGGATTATCCATCTCCGCGAAGGTCTGCTCCATTGAAAGGGAGGGGCCCTGTTCGTCGGCAACCAGGCAGACCGCGCTGGACTTAAGGCGTGTGGAAACCTTTACGTCAGCAATCTTACCGCCAAGAGTCTCCTTGATGTCCTTGATGAGATCATCATTCTTCTTTGCGATGTCTTCAGTTTCCTTCTTGACCTCTTGAGATTCAGCATCATCCAAATCGAGATCACCACGGCTGATGGAGTGGAATGCCTTCCCCTCATACTCCCGCAATGTCTCTATGGAGAACTCATCTACAGGATCCAGCAGGTACAGTACCTCTATGCCCTTTTCTCTCAACAGCTCCATCTGAGGCAGATGCTCGATGGTTTCCTTGTCCTTTGCTGTCGCATAGTAAATCTTCTTCTGGCTTTCAGGCATACGGTCCACGTATTCCTTAAGGGTGGCCAGCTTGCCTTCCTTTGAGGTCATGAAGAGCAGCAAATCCTTCAGCTTATCTATCGTGTCGCTTCCGGAGTACATGCTGTTGTAGACACCAATCTTAAGCGCCTTGCCATACTCAGCCCAGAACTTCTCATATTTTTCCCTATCGTTCTTCAGCATCTTGGAAAGCGCCTTAAGAATGTTCTTCTCCAAAGCCCGGCCTATGGTCTTAAGCTCACGGCTCTGCTGGAGAAGCTCCCTGGAAATGTTCAAGGACAGATCAGGAGAATCCACAAGACCCTTGATGAATCTCAGATAATCCGGAAGGAGATCCTTGCACTTGTCCATAATGAACACATGGCGTGAATAAAGCTGAACCCCCGGCTCATAGTCTGTATGATAGAGGTTGAAGGGTGCTTTGGCAGGAATATAAAGCAACGTTGTATACTCCACGGCTCCCTCTGCCTTAGTGTGGAAAATCTCCATTGGATTCTCCCACTCATGGAACTGATTCTTGAAGAACTCGTTATATTCCTCGTCTTTGATGTCGCTCTTGTTCTTTGTCCAGAGCGGCTGCATGGAGTTCAGTGTACGGATTTCCGTACGCTTGATTTTCTCTGCTCCCTCGATAGGCTTGCCTTCGTCATCCTTAGGAGTCTCCTCAACCTCGAAATTCATCTTAATCGGATAACGTACATAGTCGGAATACTTCTTCACCAGATTCTGCAACTTCCAGTTCTCGGTGAAGTTCTCTTCCGCGCCATCCCCGTAGAAATCCTTAGAAAGCGTTATTGTAATCGTGGTACCCCTGGACTCTTTTTCGGCATCTTCAATGGTGTAGGAGCCATCACCTGTGGACTCCCATCGAACCGCCTGATTAGTGCCGGCCTTTCTGGTGAGGATTGTAACCTTCTCTGCCACCATGAAAGCTGAATAAAAGCCCACGCCAAACTGACCGATAAGCTCCTTGTCAGTTATATCCTGATTCTCTTCCTTGGCCTTCTTCATCTGCTCCAGGAATGCCTTCGTCCCGGACTTCGCGATAGTACCGATATTCTCAATAACTTCCTCACGGGTCATGCCAATACCGTTATCGGAAATGGAAAGGGTGTGGCTTGCCGCGTCAGGGAGCAGGAATATCTCATAGTCCTCATCCCCCTCAAGAATCTCACGATTAGTGAGGGCTTCGAAATGGAGCTTGTCAATCGCGTCAGATGCGTTGGAAATCAATTCCCTCAAAAATATCTCTTTGTTGGTATAGATGGAATTAACCATCAAGTCAAGCAACTGTTTGGTTTCAGCCTGAAATTCAAGTGTTTCTTTTGACATTCTTGTCACCTTTCCCAAATAATATAGTGGTTGTTAGCACTCAATAACAAGGAGTGCTAACAACCACTATGATAATACACAAACGACAAAATGTCAAATTTTCTTTTCAATCAATTCGGCAATCAAATCAATCCAAGAAAAGAACTCAGCCGGATTGGTATCCATCATTCATGCAAGGGCTTCATCGTTGGGAACAAAAGCACATCACGAATTGACGGACTGTCCGTCAAAAGCATAACCAAACGATCCACGCCGATACCCAGACCTCCCGTGGGTGGCAGGCCATACTCCAGCGCCCTGATGAAGTCATCATCCATAACGTGAGCTTCTTCATCTCCCGCCTCACGCTGCTTGAGCTGATCCTCGAAGCGAGCCTTCTGGTCAATGGGGTCATTGAGCTCTGTAAAGCCGTTGGCAAGCTCCCTGCCATATACGAAATACTCGAAGCGGTCAGTGATACGAGGATCTTCCGGATTTTTCTTGGCCAAGGGAGAAATCTCCGTGGGATGCCCCGTAATGAAAACAGGCTGTATCAAGGTTTCCTCCACCTTGGCATCAAAGGCAGCATTAAGGATACCGCCAATACCGAAGCGCTGCTCGTAAGGCACATGAATCTCGTCTGCCATGGCCCTGGCCTCTTGAACTGTGTTACAGGAGAGGAAATCCTTCCCCGTTATTTCCTTGACAGCATCATTCATACTGATGCGCCTGGGATTAGCAAGATCTATCTCCACGCCCTGATAGGTAATCTTAGTGGTTCCAAGTACGGCCTTTGCCGCTTCACAGGCAATGCCCTCAGTGATGTCCATGAGGTCACGATAATCCGCGTAGGCCTGATAAATCTCGATTGAGGTAAATTCGGGGTTATGGCGCATATCCATTCCCTCGTTCCTGAATATACGGCCCATCTCATAGACACGCTCAAATCCGCCCACAACCAGACGCTTAAGGTTCAGCTCCGTTGCTATGCGGAGATAAAGATCCACGTCCAAGGCGTTATGATGAGTAATGAATGGGCGGGCTGCCGCGCCACCCGCGATTGTGGAAAGCACAGGTGTCTCTACCTCAAGGAAGTCCCTGTCATCAAGATACTGGCGGATTGACCTTACTATAGCGGTCCTCTTGCGGAAAGTTTCCCTGACCTCAGGATTCACAATCAAATCCAGATAGCGTTGACGATATCGGATTTCCACATCCTTAAGGCCATGGAATTTTTCAGGCAGCGGGCGAAGGGATTTCGATAAGAGGTCAAAGTCCTCTATCTTCACCGTCAATTCCCCGCGCTTTGTCTTGAATACCTTTCCCTTAAGGCCAATTATATCGCCGATATCCAAGAGCTTGAACTGGCTGTACTTTTCTTCGCCAAGCACATCCAGCTTGAAGTATACCTGAATGGAGCCGCTACGGTCAGAAATGGTGGCAAAGCTGGCCTTTCCATGCCCGCGGATAGCCATGAGCCTGCCTGCCAGAGACACCTCGCCAACTTCTTCTTCACCTTCTATATCTCCATAGGCATCCCGGACATCCTGCGCATGATGAGTTACCTCATAACGATGTCCGAAGGGAGCAACACCCTTCGCAATGAATGCCTCCATCTTTTCCTTACGCACCCGGATTATATCATTTTCATCCAATACCGGCTGCTGCGGATTTTCCTTATTAGCCATTCCTCTGTTTCCCCTTTAATGCTTTATATCCAGTATTTCATACTGGAGAATACCTGCAGGCGCGTGGACTTCCACCACGCTTCCAACACGCTGTCCTATTAGAGCAGCACCCACAGGCGACTCGTTTGAAATCTTTGCGGCATCCGGGTCCGCCTCTGTAGAACCGACTATCATATATGTTTCAGTTTCATCGAATTCCACATCCCGTATGGTGACTGTGGAGCCAATGCCAACCACATCCCCGCCCTCATGTCTTATTATATCGCTGTTGCGAATCTTCTCCTCGAGGTCGAGAATCTCCCCCTCCAGGAACGCCTGTTCGTTCTTGGCATCATCATACTCGGAGTTTTCACTTAAGTCACCCAGCGCTATGGCCGCCTTCAGACGGTCCGCGACCTCAATCCTGCGGACGCTCTTGAGATAGTTGAGTTTCTCAACAAGCTGATTATAACCGTCTTCCGTCAACATGACACGTTTATCTGCCATGAATGTCATCCTCTTTTCCTTACGTATTATCGATACAGCTTTCTATTCCGGTGTTTTCTATGAAATCTTAGTGAGCACAAGCCGCGACGCGCAGCTAGTCCTTTAGGGACGGCGCAGTGGAAACTTAGATTTCGTGTAAGGGCGTA
>DOYB01000046.1 GCA_003518745.1 Selenomonas sp.
AAAAATCACTTGACGGTGGAATTTATGGCTTACACTTTATTTAAGTACATGTTATAATAACCCTTGAAATACATGTACTTAAATAAGGAGGCTCATTATGCCAGCTAAACCATCAGGAGAAGTTAAGACATCTATCGTCCGATCTCAGCAAAAGAACGGCGACATTTACCTTTTAGAGCGAAAGACCCTCTATGATCCAGAGAAAAAATATAATAGAGTCCTCGAGAGTAAGTTAATTGGCAAAATCCCAAAAGGGCAAGAAACCCCCGTTCCAACTAGGCCAAAACGCAAAAAAGGGGAGAAGCCCGCCGAAAAGTCTGAAAATTTATCGGCCTGCAGGGAACATGCGGGGATGATGGATATCATCGATCACATTGGGGAAAGCTCTGGAATTGATGCTGCCATTTATAGCGCGACGGATATAGGCTCGGCCCAGAAAATCATCTCGATAGCCCGTTACCTTCTTGCCACAAACGGGCAAAGCCTTCCCGGAATATTGACGTGGCAATTCAACCATCCGCTCCCCTATGCATCTGGGTTATCGGAGGGCATTTATCACGAGCTGTTCATGCGGATCGGACGGGATGAGAGCTTACAGCAGAATTTCTTTATGTCGCGCTGTCGCGATCTCCCGGATATGGCTGCCATCGCCTATGACTCAACGACTATCTCGACGTACTCCAACAACCAGATTGAGGCGCGATATGGCTACAATAAAGCTGGCGATGGATTAAAAACCATCAAGCTGCTTACGCTTTATTCGATCGACAGCGGCCAGCCCATCGCATTCACAAAACAGCCTGGGCACGTGCCCGATGTGATTTCAATAGGCAACGCTCTCAAACAACTGTCCGCATTAGGGCTATCTACAGCAGAGATTATCACAGATAACGGCTTTTATTCTGAAAATAACCTCGCAGAGATGTTCTGTGCCGGATACAATTTTATAACATTGGTTCAAAAGCGACTTAAATGGGTACGCCAGGAGATTGATGCCCAGATGGAGCAACTTTCTTCTGTCAAAACACTTTGTCCTTTTGAACCAGGCACACATGGAGTAACCGTGACAGTCAAGCATACGTTCACCAGGAAACGCAAGTATGCTAATCATAAAGCCGGCAAGGCAAAGGGCGAGGTCGAGAGCTTTGATCGACGTATGTACATGCACATATACTTTAGCCTTGAACGTCAAGCTGCTGCCCGCACAGAGTTCGAAGCTGACCTATGGGAACTAAAGACACTCCTTGAATCTGGCGTCCCAGCAGAGGAATTGCCTGAGGCTTCGCAGCGAATGGCAAAAAAATACCTCACGGTTCAGCATAGAAAGCAGAAAATAACGGTCACCCCTAACGAGAAAGCCTGCAAAGAAGCGTATCGCTACCATGGGTATTTTGTGTTAGTCTCCAATAAGCAAAAAGACCCATTTGAGTGTTTGCGCAAGTATCGAAAACGGGAGCTCATAGAATCCTTCTTTGAGGCTGAGAAACAACATGCGGATGGGGCTCGCCCTCGTGTTTGGAACACAGACACTCTGAGAGGCAGAATGTTTGTGCAGTTCGTAGCTCTATGCTATTACGAATATCTGAGCGACAAGATTCGTAAGATAAAGCAGGAACTATGCCGCCCTGATAGCGGATTGACCAAAGAAGAGGAGAAACAGGAAGCAAGACTCCTTACCTGGTTGAAGAATACTCCCTTATATCTTCAACTTCAATGGTTTGACGCCATTGAAAGCGTCAAAGTCTCATCGGAATTGAAGGAAAAACGCTGGTCAACAGAGGTAACAGCACGAGATAGGTTATACTTGGAGAAACTTGGCGTCAAAATGGGCAGCTTTTGGGTACTTATTATACAACTTTTAGGTTGTAACCAAACCCTGGGCGTGCCGCTCTCTCAGATTCTCGACTTTTTCCCCGAGCAGTTGGAATTTTGGGTCGTTGCTATGCTTCCGTATAAAAATCCTTACTTGCACCTGGTGCCTGAGTATGGTACCTTATAGCCTACTCTGGATGAAGGATGAGGCTATGATGATGTGCGAACGAAGCCACAAACGAACTCTCTCCCGCAAGCGCACTCCTTGGGATGAAGTAGAGAATAGGACAGAAACGCAGGAGTACTTGAGAATGCACTATTTAACACGTTATGAACAGCGACACCCTAAACGTGGAGAGCTTGATGAAGCTGTGATGGTGAATTCATATGTCCCATCACGGTGTCCATTTTGCGAATCAACAACGATCATCAAGAAAGGGTTCGGCAACGATGGAGTCAGGCGCTATAGGTGTTTAGCTTGTAATCGTACATTTAGGCCTACCACGAACACGATCTTCGACTCAAGGAAAATTCCCATCAGTGAGTGGATTGACTACTGCCTTAACATCTTTCACTACGTAAGTTTAAACGCTGATTCTTGGGCCAATCGTAACGCATTTTCAACATCGAAGTATTGGCTGGAGAAGCTGTTTCTTACGCTTCGCGGATGGCAGGATAACATCGTCCTCTCTGGTCAGGTATGGTTGGATGAAACATATTATTCTGTCATGATGCAGGATCGGATGCGAAATGATAAAGGGCATCTTCTTCCAGGCATCTCAGCTAACCAGATATGTATAGGCGTTGCAACTGATAAGAAAAACACCATATGCCTCGTCGAGGGTTACGGCAGACCGTCACAAAAGCGTTGCTATCATACGTTCAAAAATCATATCGCACCTGGGTCCTTGCTGATTCACGACAAAGATAATACGCATAGAAAGCTCATTCGGAAGCTCTCTCTGACAAGCCAAAGCTACAAAGCAAAGGATTTGAAAGGGCTGCCTGATAGCGAAAATCCTCTTGACCCTGTAAATCGTGTCCATGCGCTGTTGAAGATGTTCTTGAACTCTCATAGTGGGTTCAATCGAGATGATCTCCAAGGTTACTGCGACCTATATGCGTTCGTCATTAATCCCCCCATGGAACATCTGGAAAAAGTGGAGAAAGTCATAAAAATGGCTTTTGAAAATCCAAAATTGCTCCGTTATCGAGATC
>DOYB01000205.1 GCA_003518745.1 Selenomonas sp.
CTGGCGGGAGGTCTAATAAACAATTCAAGGGCCGCAATGGCCTTTGTTTCCCAGTATGATAACGCGCTGCCCATATGGGGGATACAGAAGGAGTCTGAGTTGGAGGAGTGGCTTTCATACATGGAGGATACTCCTGTTATGACAGACGAGGTACGGACGTTTATCGAAAAGGAGAGGAAGGAGCTATCAGGGAACTTCTGTCGTGGCTGCGGCTATTGCATGCCATGTCCTGCAGGCATAACCATCAATCAATGCGCCAGAATGTCCCTTATGCTTAGACGTGCGCCGGCAAAAGCCTGGCTGAACGACTACTGGCAGGCGGAAATGAAGAAGATAGAAGGCTGTCTCCATTGCAATAAGTGTATGTCCCACTGTCCATATGAGCTCAATACTCCCGAACTGCTGCAGAAGAATTATGAGGATTATAAGCGGGTTCTTGCAGGAGAAGTCGTGGTTTGATATGCAAAAAAATTATCTGATACCCCCTAAATCCATTAAAAATCAAGTGACAAACCCATTGATTTGTGGTATAGTGAAGGTACTAGCAAGGAGACAGGGCGGGGCCCAAGGAAAGGGGTTTGATGAGTATGGCGATTCCAAGTGTTATGATTCAGAACACGAATCGATATGTTAATGATTACGCTATCCAGCGTGGTAATCAGGATGTGGCAAGGCGCGCAAGGGTGACGGATCAGAATCTTACCCATGCGAAGCTCGGTAACGAGATGAAGGCCGGTTCCAGTGTCTTCCAGCAGAGCATTAAGCGGACACAGAATGATGGCAATCAGTTCGTAAGGAAGACCATGAGCCAGTCCACGGAGAACTTGAAGTTCTCTGATCTTGGACATTTGGAGAAGATTGGCCAGAGCGCTTTCCAGCAGGGCAACAAGCGAGTCGCGCAGGATGGCGCGAAGGCTATAGCGACGGCAATGCAGGAGGTTGCCAAGGTGTACGAGAAAGCCAATAATTATCGTGCGCCTAAGCTGGGCAGCAATACTGATATCGCAGCGTAATGAGATGAGGATGCTTCTTCTTTTTTAGGAGCGGTCGCAATGTGACCGCTCCTGTTAGAGAAGGAGCATTTTGCTTGTGAAAATGAGGACTAACAAAATAACGAACAAAAGTTCTGGATTTCTTGGTTTCCACTGCAATTTGTTTTTGAAGTTGTTGACATGAATCACGGATTTGCATATAATGTAACTTACTGGCAACTTTATAGATTGGCAGCAATAGGTGAAATATCTTTCTAGGAGGAATTAGGATGACTGGTAAGGTTAAATGGTTTAGCGCCGAGAAAGGCTATGGCTTTATCGAACGTGAGGATGGAGATGACGTATTTGTACACTTCTCCGCGATTCAGGGAGATGGCTTCAAGACACTTTCCGAGGGTGAAGATGTAGAATTTGATATTGTGGAAGGTGCGCGTGGACCGCAGGCTGCACAGGTTGTCAAGACTGCTTGATGTTTGAATTTGACCCGGCTTCTTTGGGGGGAGCCGGGTTTTTATTTTACTTTTTTCAATTTATTTGTTTTTTGAATATAAAGAAGGGTTTTTGACTGATTTGCAGAATATAACAAATAAATAGGAATGAAAGGGGATGTGTCGAGTGGCAACATTCACTGTACGAGGAAAGAATATAGAGATTACTCCTTCGCTCCGTGAATATGTGGAGAAGCGTGTAGGCAAGATTCTGAAGTATTTTGATGAAATTGGCGAGATTACCGTCCTTCTGACGGTGTCCAAGGGGCGTCATATCGTCGAAGTGACAGTGCCTGTTCAGGGCGGGGTTCTGCTTCGCGGCGAAGAGGCTACCATGGATATGTATACCTCCATCGATCTCGTGGTGGAGAAGCTGGAGCGCCAGATTCGCAAACAGAAGACTAAGCTGGAGCGCAGATTCAGGGAGGGAGGCTTCAAGCCAGAGGCTGTAGAGCAGGGGCCGATTCCTGAGCGGGGTGATGGCGAGGAATATGAGGTCGTGCGCACCAAGCGCTTTACTGTTCGTCCGATGGACGTCCAGGAGGCCATAATGCAGATGAACCTTCTGAACCATAATTTCTTCGTGTTCAGGGATGCGCAGACGGAAGAGGTCTGTGTCGTATACCTGCGGGATGATGGCAGGTACGGCTTGATTGAGTCCGGTAATAACTGACGGTAAGATAATTTGATAATTTTGGGTCATAAGATAGGATGTGCGTTGCACGTCCTATTTTTTTGCGAGCGACGCAAAGCAAATGCAAAACATCGTTTCACCACGTCCGTTTCATAAACTTGTAGATGATGGCAAATTGGCCTGGCCTTCCCCTTGAGGGGAAGGTGCCCCGAAGGGGCGGATGAGGTGGCCGCACGCATTATTCGCCTGACACCTCATCCACCTCATCCATCGCTAACGCGGTCCCCCGCTCGGGGAGTCCACCGGACTCCCGCGGCAAAGCCGCCCCCTCAAGGGGAAGGCTTTTACTTCGTGCCACTCCGTAACATAGATTCCTATTTATGAAACGAACGTGTCGTTTCACACGAAGTTTTTGACTTATCCGTCCATGTTTGATAAAATCTATAGATGGTGTACTATGAGAAAGAGGTGGTTTTGGATTGTTCGGGTTTATTAAAAGATTTCTAGGCGATAATAACGATAAGGAAATAGCACGACTTAGCAAGGTCGTTGAGACGATTAATGCTTTGGAGCCTGATATGCAGTCCCTGACAGACGACAAGCTTACAGGAAAGACTGAGCTTTTCAAGGAAAGACTGGCAAATGGGGAGACACTTGACGATTTGCTGCCGGAGGCCTTTGCGGTCGCAAGGGAGGCTTCCCGCAGGATACTTGGCATGCGTCATTTTGATGTGCAGCTTATGGGTGGAATGTGCCTGCACGAGGGCAAGATCGCGGAGATGCGCACAGGTGAAGGTAAGACACTGGTCGCAACTTTGCCGGTGTATCTCAATGCCCTTACCGGAAAGGGCGTTCACATGGTTACGGTCAATGACTATCTCGCCCGTCGCGACAGCGAATGGATGGGAAGGCTCTACAAGTTTCTTGGGCTGTCGGTGGGACTTGTGGTTCACGATATGGATTTTCCCGAACGCAAGTACGCATATGGCTGTGACGTTACCTTTGGAACAAACAACGAATTCGGTTTTGATTACCTGAGAGACAATATGGTCATTCATCCCGACCAGATGGTGCAGAGGGAGCTTAACTTTGCCATCGTGGACGAGGTGGACAGTATCCTGATTGATGAGGCGAGGACTCCGCTCATTATTTCAGGCCCCGGAGCAAAGTCCACTGATACCTACGCGGTCATGGCAAGAGCAGTGGCGACCCTCAAGGAGGGGGAGGACTATACGATCGATGAGAAGCAGAAGACCGTAGCCCCCAATGACAATGTCATACCGAAGATAGAGAAAATGCTGGGAATCACCAATCTCTACGCGCCTGAGAATATTGAGCTTTCCCACTGCTTTACGGCGGCGCTTAGAGCCAAGTCCCTTATGAAGCGTGACAGGGACTATGTGGTGCGCGATAATGAGATTATCATAGTTGATGAATTTACAGGGCGTCTTATGGAAGGGCGCCGTTATTCTGATGGTCTGCATCAGGCCATTGAGGCCAAGGAAGGGGTAAAGATCCAGCGTGAATCCCAGACCCTTGCAACCATAACCTTCCAGAATTATTTCCGCATGTATGACAAGCTGGCGGGAATGACAGGAACGGCTAAGACTGAGGAGGACGAGTTCCTTAAGATATACAAGCTGCCGGTTATAGTGGTGCCCACCAACAAGCCCGTACGCCGTGTTGATCATCCTGATGTGATCTTTAAGACCAAGCGGGCAAAGTACAAGGCAGTGGGCAAGGCGGTTGCGGAGATCCATGCCAAGGGCCAGCCGGTTCTTATAGGTACTACATCCATCACCCAGTCTGAGGAGCTCAGCGCTCTGCTGAAAAAGCACGGTGTTCCGCATAATGTGCTGAATGCGAAGTTCCACGAAAAGGAAGCAGAAATAGTTGCCGACGCGGGACAGATGGGAGCAGTCACCATTGCCACCAACATGGCGGGCCGCGGAACGGACATCAAGCTCGGAGAAGGCGTGGAGGAACTGGGAGGACTCTTCATTATCGGAACTGAGCGTCACGAGTCAAGGCGTATAGACAATCAGCTCAGAGGACGTGCAGGCCGTCAGGGGGATCCGGGAGCTTCAAGGTTCTTCCTGTCTTTGGAGGATGATCTGCTCAGGCTCTTTGCTTCTGATAACATAGCGACAGTTATGGATAAATTGGGCATGGAGGAGGATGAGCCCATAGAGCACAGCCTCATTACACGCTCCATAGAGCATGCCCAGAAGAAGGTGGAAGCCAGAAACTTTGATATCAGAAAGCACGTTCTGGAATATGACGATGTAATGAATCAGCAGCGTGAGG
>DOYB01000258.1:0-1455 GCA_003518745.1 Selenomonas sp.
TTCGCCGATGTATTATTCTTAACTACCATTGCCATAGTAAGTACCTCCCTGTATATCTCCCTTGATACTCTGTATAAAGGGCATTCCCTTTCTCTCTATGAAGTATATCGAAAAAAAAATTTTTTTCTTAAGGGGTTTTAGAAAATTTTATGGCTCGAAGATTTCCCGGATATCCACAACCAAATCATCGTAAAGGGAGACCTTGACGGCGAGCATGGCTTTGGCTCTGTCCTCTTCGCTCATCTTTGCCCACTGCCAGTCGGGATAAATCTGGTAGACCTCATCCAGTATGAGCTTACCATCCACCAGATGATAGGCTTCAATGGATTTGTCGGCGGGGTTGACAATCCAGTATTCCCTGACGCCCGCTGCCTCATAGGCATCCTTCTTGTCCTTGCGGTCTCTTTTACCTGTGCCGGGGGAGAGTACCTCCACCACCAGATCCGGAGCGCCGTAGATACCGTCCTGCCGGATAATGTCGGGATTGCAAACCACCACAACATCGGGGATGAAGTTCTGATTCTCATTCAGGAAAAGGTCGGGTTCCATAAAGGCCTCGCACCGTTTCCCTTTCAGAAAATTGAAGAACATATTGTAAAGCCTGCCAGCAATCTTGATGTGGTACATTGCCGGTCTGGCCTGCATCACCACTTCTCCGTTGATGATCTCATATTGTGGATTTGTTTTCGTTTCGTCATAAGCCAGATCAGCCATTTTACGCCCCTCCATTTCCCAATGGCCTGTACATATCCACATATCCACAATCCGTCTTCCGTGGATTGTGGATAACTGTGGATAATCGGTTCAAAAGTCCTGTCATTCTTCATCCATTTCGCAATGATGATGTATTTCCTCGCCCCTGATTGCCTTTATCGCCGCCGCGATATCCTCTGCTTCATAGATGGCAGAGCCGGCCACCAGTATATTGGCGCCTGCCTCACGTACCAGCTTGGAGGTCTCGGCATTTATACCCCCGTCCACCTCGATGTCACAGTTCAGCCCACTGTCCTGAATGGAGTGGTAGAGCACATGGATCTTCTCCAGCATGGAGTCAATGAACTTCTGTCCCCCGAAGCCCGGATTCACCGTCATGATGAGTACCATGTCGATATCCTCCAGCAGCTCCTCCAGCATCACAAGGGGAGTGCCGGGATTGAGGGCCACTCCCGCCTTGCAGCCTGCCGCGTGGATCTGCTGCACTACCCTGTGGGCATGCTTCGCGGCCTCGGCATGGAAGGTGATGATATCCGCCCCCGCCTCCGCGAAGGCCTCTATATGTGTCTCGGGATGCTCCGTCATAAGATGCACGTCAAAGACCGCGTCGGAAACCTTCCTAAGGCTCTTTACCACAGGCGAGCCCAGTGTAATATTGGGGACATAGGTTCCGTCCATAACGTCGATATGGATATACTCGGCCCCCGCGTCGGTTACCCGTTTCAGTTCATCCGCCAAATG
>DOYB01000258.1:1627-4551 GCA_003518745.1 Selenomonas sp.
CCCTACTCTTTTCATCTACTCCGTAATTTTTCATTGCTGCCGGATATTCTTCAGCGCAAGCCCCATAAGCCTGTCTGCCTGATCTGCCATAAATAACGGAATATTGAGCACTCCATCGTCCATTCTAAGATTGTTCATGGAAAAACGTACCCTAAGCTTCGTCTGCGAAGCAAAAGCTTCCGCGTATTTTTTAAGGCTCCGGCTCTTGATGTTGGTATCGGCTTTTACTTCAATCGGAATGATATCGTTTTCCCGCTGTACCACAAAGTCAACCTCATAGGGAGGGTTGACACGCGACCAGTAATAGGGTGGCGCGTCAAATTGCGGAACAAGAGACTGGAGCACGAAATTCTCTGTCAATGCCCCCTTAAACTCAGTAAACAGACGGGTTCCTTCCCTGAACGCCACCGGATCCAATTTTGCTAGACGGCGCAGCACGCCCACATCCGATAGGTAGATTTTGAAAGCGCTTACATCCGCATACCCGGATAATGGAAGTCCCGGCGCTGTTATACGGAATACTTTATAGGACAACGCGGCATTTACCAGCCACTCCAAGGCGTCCTCATACTCTCTGGCCCTTGCACCTTCCTTAACGACATTATACAGGAACTTCTTATTTTCACGGGCCAACTGCGATGGCAGTGAGTTCCATATTCGAGAAATCTTGGGATATTCCCGGGCTTCGGGATGCTTCATGAAATCCCGTTCATAGGCATTTATGATATTCATAAGCACAGACTGAACCTGCCCCACCGATTGAGTTTCTGTCCATCGGCTTACGACCTCCGGCATTCCGCCGGTTATAAAATACATTTTCAGCTTTTCTGCCAGAGGATTGAAAAACATTTCCGGAAGAGGGGCAATCTCATTGATCTGTTCCAGATAAGCGGCAAGATTTGTGCTGCCGGTACCCATCAGAAATTCATTGAATGTCATCGGATATATATTCAAAAAATCAGCCTTGCCCACCGGAAATGATGAAGGCTTTGCCAAGGCGATCCCCAACAGGGAGCCGGCACCGGCCACATGATATTCCGGCGCGTTCTCGCAGAAATATTTCAACGAGTTCAATGCCTCCGGACACTCTTGGAGCTCATCAAAAACGAGCAAGGTCTTGCCGGGCGCGATATCCTGCCCCCCGGCCATGGCCAGATTGGGAATGATGCGCCTTACATCTTTGGTTGTGAGAAAAAAATCCCGATACTCCGGATTTTCATCAAAATTGAAATAGGCCACATTATCGTAATAACGGCGGCCAAACTCTTTAAGCAGCCAGGTCTTGCCCACTTGCCGTGCGCCCTTGACAATCAAGGGTTTACGGTATGGTGAGGACTTCCATTCCACCAATCGCTCCATCGCCGTTCGTTCCATCTCATCACCTCATAATGTATAAAAGTGTGATTTTATACACATAATTATACATAATTATGCGATATGCGGCAATCCATAGATTCATTCCCATACCATTTCCCACAAAAACACCCCGCTTCAAAGGAGAACCTTCTCCCGAAGCGGGGTGAGCAGTGAAAGCTGTGTAAAATTAGCGCTCGTGCCTTTAATCCAGTTGTGATGTGCAATGGGGGCAGCGGGTGGCATCGTCGGCAATCTCCATCTTGCAATAGGGGCAAAGGCGTGGAGCCGGAGCCTCCTCTTCCTTCTTTATCGGCACAATGCGATTGACCTGCTTGATGAGAACGAAAATCGCGAATGCCACGATGAGGAAGTTCACCACGGTGTTCAGAAACGCGCCATAGGCAATGATGGGAAGGCCTGCAGCCTTAGCCTCGGCCATAGTTGCCGCAGGAGTCGAGGACAGGTTGATGAAAAGATTGGAAAAGTCCACTTTACCCATAATAAGTCCGATGGGGGGCATGATAATGTCATCCACCAACGAGGATACGATTTTCCCGAAGGCAGCACCGATGATGATACCTACAGCCATGTCAAGGACATTGCCGCGCATTATAAATTTCTTGAATTCTTCTACCATAAATATCTCTCCTTTCCAAAAACTTTTCACATTATACTCGCCACATCAAATATTTGTCAATGAGACATGCCATAAACGCCATGGGCGTTTCATAAATCGCACTACGTCCACAAAAGCCTTCCCCTTGAGGGGAAGGTGCCCCGAAGGGGCGGATGAGGTGGCCGTACGCATGATTCGCCTGACACCTCACCCACCGCTAACGCGGTCCCCCGCCCCCAAAGGGGGACGGACAGTGTTCGAGTTTCACGGATTCAGGTAATAGCTCATTGCTATTTAGTCCATCCGCTTTCGTCAGCGATAATTTATTTGACGACAAGCTTTATAATGCTGTGTTCACCATCTCAGTAAAATCAATGGTTTTGGATAATACTGAGGTAGCATGTCAAGTTGCAGAAGAAGGTGAAGCATGATACAATAGTTAGCGGTAACATGAAATAGGAAAGGAGCAGCTGATGGACGGTCAGTTGAAAATAGGAACAGAGCTCACATCCGAATGTGGGAATCAATATAAGGTCGTCCGCCGATTGGGCGCAGGCGGACAGGGAGAAGTCTACGAGGTCTCCTGTGACGGCAAGAAATACGCCCTGAAATGGTATTTCAAGGGCAGCGCCACGGATCAGCAGAAGAGGGTGCTGGACAAGCTCATCGCTAAAGGCTCCCCCACCAAGAACGAGGTGGATGAAAAGGGCAACAAGAAGGATGTTTTCCTCTGGCCCATGGATCTGGTCTATCACAAGAAGGGCGAGCCCTTCGGCTATGTCATGGAGCTTCGGGAGCCGCGCTACAAGGGCATCGTGGATTTGATGAAATGCAGGACAAATCCCTCCTTCTACGCTCTTTGCATGGCCTGCTTCAATCTCACCAAGGGCTACCAGAAGCTCCACGAGGAGGGCTATCAATACAGGGATATATCCTTTGGAAACGCTTTCTT
>DOYB01000259.1 GCA_003518745.1 Selenomonas sp.
TTGCTTTATGGAAAAGAGGTGGTAATGTGATATTGGGATATTTGGTAATGGCGCTGATATTCTTAATTTTGCGTTTTTCTATCATATACTGCCTAAAACAAGCACGCAGGATAATCTCATTCAGGCTGTAAAAAAAGATTTCGCGAGTCTATATATTTTCACTAAACAACTGATTTTATCCAATCCTAAAAAATTTAAAGCCCTGCTGGCAATTATCGCGACGCTTTTAGTCTTACCTTTTGTACCGTACAAAATTAAAATTTTGTTTGTAATATATGACGTGCTGGCGATGATAATGTATCTGCTCTTGGTTATTATTTTTTCGCCAAAAGGAAATGAGACGCAAAAAGGATTTCCAGTCGAGATTTTTGGCTTTACCTATTCTGTCATACTTATGTTTTACAGTGCTGGAGCCTTTGTATTTGATGTTTTTTTCATCAACGACTTCTTTAAGGAGTATATGTGGATTTACGGCTACAGCGTCACAATAATTTCTTATGTGGTCTGCATAACTTCTTTAAGAGGATTTATGGAAAGAAAATTATCCAACGAAGAAATCGTTTTGCTAGGCATGATTATGCTGACGACCCTTGAATTTATAACTTACTATGGGATCGGTTTCTTTAGCGGCATGAATTATTTTGATTTGGATTCCTATTTATTTGATTTGGAGTACTATGCAAATAATGAGTTTTTTGATAATATCACGATAGTCGTAAATCATGGTATATATGTGGCATCACAATCGCAAATACTGGAAAGAAACCCTATGGAAATATGGGGGAATATTATCCTAAACGGCACGGATGTGCTGACTATTACGGCTGTTCTGGGATATGTGGTGCAAAAATTTATGGAGAAGTGAGACTGCCATCCATCAACCGTGTTAACTCGCTGCATTGTGAAACCGTGTAAATTCTGCTCGAAACAGTGGTTTGCATATTAACCAGCAGGGCTGAGAATGCGCAGCCCTATGATGCCGGCAAGAATCATAAATACGCAGATTCCCTGCCCAACAGTAATGGAATCGTGAAACACTGTGATGCTGATGATAAAGGTGCCTATGATGCCGATGCCTGTCCATATGGCATATCCCATACCAAGGGGGATGACCTTCAGTGCCTTGGATAATAAACAGAAGCTGATTATCATACCTAGGAGCGTCATAACGGAAGGTACTGGACGGCTGAATCCATGGGACATTTTTAGCGCTATAGCCCAAAAGGTTTCAAATAGTCCGGCAGAGATGAGGTACAACCAGTACATAAAAACAACTCCTTAAAAATAAAAAAAGGGACGTCCTGCGCGGTTCCTTCTACTGTAAGACCTTGTTCAGATTTGAACAAGGTCTTGCATATGGCCTAATGGAACAAACGCGAGACGTACCCGGCGGCACAAAATATATTCTGCTGTCACTATAGCAAACAGTGGCAGCTGTGTCAAGGATTAGAGGTGGTCGATTCACGGGCGTTTCATAAATAGGAATCTATGTTACGGAGTGGCACGAAGTAAAAGCCTTCCCCTTGAGGGGAAGGGGGACCGCGTTAGCGGTGGATGAGGTGTCAGGCGAATAATGCGTGCGGCCACCTCATCCGCCCCTTCGGGGCACCTTCCCCTCAAGGGGAAGGCCGGGCCAATTTGCCATCATCTACAAGTTTATGAAACGAACGTGGTGGTCATTTCATCAAGAGGTGAAATGTCAGTATCGGTAAACTTGGAAGAACGAAAAGGTTAAGGATTTAGGAGTTCCTTTAGGGATTGCGCGTATGGGGGATAGGCGATGCCCTTTTCTGTGATTATGGCAGAAATAAGCTTGTTATGTGTCACGTCGAAGGCAGGGTTGTAGACGGAGATTCCCTTGGGCGCCATCGGCTCGCTGTACCACATGTCCGTAACCTCTTCAGGTTTCCTCTGCTCTATGGGGATGTCTTTTCCTGACGGGGTTTCAAAGTCGATTGTGGAGCTTGGGGCGCATACATAGAAGGGAATTCCATAGTGATTTGCCATTATAGCGACGCCGGAGGTACCTATCTTGTTTGCCGTATCACCGTTGGCGGCTACCCGGTCACAGCCCACGAAAACGGCCTGTATCCAGCCCTGCTGCATCACAGATGAAACCATATTGTCGCAGATAAGGGTAACATCAAGCCCCGCGGACTTCAATTCGTAGGCCGTCAGCCTGGCACCTTGCAGGAGAGGCCGGGTTTCATCGCAGAATATTTTGAAGCAATAGCCCTTTTTATGCCCCAGATACATGGGAGCCGTTGCCGTTCCGTATTTAGCGGTGGCAAGCTGCCCGGCATTGCAATGGGTGAGGAGGCCGTCTCCCGGCTTTACCAGAGTCAGGCCGTATTCCCCAAGCTTTCTGCAGATATCTATGTCCTCTTGCTTTATGCGAATAGCTTCATCACGGAGTTTGTCCTTGATTGTCTGCACTGAGTCTGCCTTTGAATCCAGCACCACCTGTTCCATCCGGCGCAGCGCCCAGAACAGGTTTACCGCAGTGGGCCGCGAAGAGGCCAGATATTCCTTCGCTTCATTGAATTTGATAAGAAATTCATCATAGTCGCAGGTATCGATTCCCTTTGCCGCCAGATAAATTCCAATGGCCGCCGCATCACCGATTGCGGGCGCGCCACGCACCTGAAGCTCATGTATAGCTGCCCAGATTTCCTCCTGTGTTTTCAGGGTAAGCAGCTCTGCTTTTCCGGGCAGTTTTGTCTGATCTATTATGCAAAGTGCATTATTCTCATCATCAAGCGCCAAAGTCTCGAATTCCAGGATATTTTGCTCCATTAATCTCAACCTTTCAATGACCTTCCGGTTAGGAATCCGTTATCCGTCCAATCAGCACCTTGGTAAGCACGATAAGACCCACCGAAAGCGCAATGAGAATGAGGATAATCTTAAAGCTCCAGTCATACCAGCCTGCGTTGATTTCATTCACAGGAACGGTGAGATTCAGGCGCATTCCGTTGTCTAAGGGAAGCCAGACAGCCTGCTTTTCAACCCCTTCGAAATTGTAGTGTATGAACTTCTCATTGCTTATAAGGCCGCTTGGTACCTGTGGATGCTCTGTCATGGCAGTGATATCCATGCGGGGATGATAAATGATTGTCCCGTCTGAATCATTGAGAAAAGCATAACCATTTTCGCACACTGTCATGTTGTTTACCAATTCCGCCATAAGGGAATAGTTGTCATCTTACTTTTGATGGAAGGCATATTATCACCTCAGATTAGATTGTTTAGCATTTGGCGAAATGTTCATACTCAATCAATTATTCGACATAAGATAGTAAAATTCCTTTATAGCGGCATATCTTATTGCTGTTGCTTCGGTCACGGGTTGGCGTTGTTACGGGGTTCAGGCAGCAGGAAGGTAGCTGCCGCGCAGCACAGGGAAATGACCACCAGCAGCATCATCAGGGCGACGATGCCGTGGATATCGGCAAACCAGCCCAGGGCAGGTACTATAATACCTCCAATGCTGAAGGACAGGCCCAGAGTTACGCCGGAGGCAAAGCCTACGCTTTTTGCGAGGTAGCTTTGCCCCAGCACCACGAATGCGGCATAAGGCCCTTGCATGGCAAAGCTCAAAGGAATCAGCATGGCATATACTGCCCAGATGTTCTGGGTAAAGACGATGATGGCAAGGCAGGGCACTAGAAGGCAGCAGCCGTAGCGAAGAGTGTTAACATAGCCCTTACGGTCAGCCATCCAGCCTCCCACCAGCGTAGCCAGTACACCTACTATGGAGATGATGGACAGTGTGGCGCTGCCAACGGCGTTGCTTGCCCCAAGAGCTTGGATGCAGAATAGTGGCAGAAAACTGCTGATGGCGGTGAAAAGAGTGGAGCGGAAGAGAATGACAAGAAACAGGCGTGAGAAACCGTGCCAATCGTTTCTCCGTTCGCGTGTTTTCTTTGCCGCTGTTCTCGCGCTGGCTTCCGACTGCCGTGAGGCCTCCCGTCGAATGCCCGGCGCCGCGAAGGCTATCATGGCTGCCGTAAATAGAGAGGCAAAGGCGTAAAAGGCGGTACCCTTCATGCCCAGAGTGGTTATCAGGAGCACCGCAAGAATGGGCCCGATTCCAAAGCCGGCAGTGCCGCCAACGCTGAAAATGCTCATGCTGCGGCCTTTTCTCTGCCCGGCAATGGCATTTACATTGCGGGCAGCCTCAGGGTGAAAGATGGAACTGCCTATTCCCATAAGGGTGACAGCGGCAAAGATGCCCCAGTAATCGGTTATGAAACCGATGGCTCCCAGGGATAGACCGGCCATCAATATTCCAAGTACCATGAACCACTGGCGGGAGCCCTTGTCCGCCATCCAGCCGAACAGGGGCTGTATAATGGAAGAAAGGAATGAGGTGGCAAACATCAGCCCTGCTATGGAGGTGTAATCCATTCCGTATTCGCTGACAAAGAATGGCAAAAGCGCAGGCAGTGAACCACTGTTTATATCAACACTTAGGTGGCCTGCGGAAAGCATGTAGAGATATTTTTTATTCACAGATTATACTCCTTACTATAAAACTTAGTGAATCAAGCCCTTCAGGGGCAGATGAATTTCGTTACTGACCTATCCAATTATAACGCCATTATTTGTATTTCGTAAATTTATTTCAACAAAAAACAGATTGGCACATGGTTTATGCCAATCTGTTCACGTTCATATCATTTGAAAATAGCGAAATCATCGAATTACGCACGGATGCCGGTTGGTTGAAACCTTATGCAACGCATACCAGCTCTAAATTTTTCAATGCTCTTTGCTTCAAGGTTACGTTCCTTCCCTGGCTGTCACGAATGGTGTTGGCTGAACCGGATTTTGTAACGGTTCCCAGCTTAAGTCCGTTATCGTCAAAGATGTCCCCATTATCGTAAATGAAGATTTTCTTTCTGGTCAGATTGTCTGTGATGACCGTTTCACGATCCAGGGTCTCAATCATTCCAACCGGATGGCCGTCCTCAAAAATGGTACCGTCCTTTGAAACGGTTCCTTTGGTCGTTTCAACGATTTTTACGTTGGACATAAGGACGGTTCCAAGGAAGATACTTTGGTCAGCGCGGCCATTCTCCTGCTGTGCTCCGAAGAAGTCTTTTACCCACCGGCTTACATTGACCACTGAATCACATAAATACTTATAACGCATATCAATCGAATCCTTTCTCATGATTCATACGTGAACTTTCTTATACTATATTATCGAGAGTTTTTGCAAAAACTTAATACCAAGTGTTATTTTTTTGACAAGGAACAGAAAGAATGTTTTGATAATGGGAAGAAGAATGGTTTTTAGATGAATCAAACAATGTTTTGCAAATAATGTTTGACGATTGGGACTTAACTGATAAAATGGAAGAGACTAATTTATAAGGAAGGTAGATAATATGGCTTTGAAGGAACAGTTGACAGAAGACATGAAGACCGCTATGAAGGCGAAGGAAGAGGGCAAGCTGCGCCTTGGAGTTATCCGTATGGTGCGATCCGCGGTGCGTCAGGCGGAAATCGACGGTAAGAAAGAGCTGGATGATGATGGGGTAGCCGCGGTTATCAGCAAGGAATTGAAGCAGCGCAAGGACTCCCTTGAGGAATTCAAGAAGGGTGGCCGCGACGATCTTGTCGAAAAGACCGAGGAAGAAATAAAGGTTCTGCTGGCCTATCTGCCTGAGCAGTTGGATGAGGGCGAAATCAGGAGCCTTGCCAAGGCTGCCATCGAGGAAACAGGCGCGGCGTCACCTAAGGATATGGGTAAGGTTATGAAGGCGTTGATGCCAAAGACCAAGGGTAAGGCAGATGGCAAGCTTGTAAATAACATTGTAAAGGAAATGCTGGGATAAGCCGTCTTGAGAATTAAAGTATGGTAGGATTACCGGAGCATAATTTTTCTATGGAGGAAGAGGGTCATGCCGAGAGAAATCCAAGGAACTGCCCATGAGCATGTGATGCCGGATGGAACCGTTGTATCCCATAGTCATGGCCATACCCATTCACATGCCCAGACAGAGCAGGTGCTTAGGCGGATAGCCAATGTGATTGGACACATGCATGGAATCTCCAACATGGTCAAGGAAGGAAGGGACTGCAGTGATGTGCTGATACAGTTGTCGGCGGTCAACGCTTCCCTGCGAAAGCTGAAGGTCATGATCCTGAAGGACCATGTTGAGCACTGTGTGGTGGATGCCATACGGGAGGGCGATACACGTACGATAAATAAATTGAATGACGCATTGGACAAGATGATGGAGTAGATGCTGTCAGGCCCCTACCCCCCCCCAGGGGGGAGGGGGCTTTTTTGTTGGAAATTATCCTCTATAATATGATATAGATGTTTGATTACAAGGAGGCTGGTGCATAATCCCATGAAGAATTACGTTGTTAGCCGACTGCTTCAGTTGATTCCTATACTGTTTGGCATTACCTTTTTGAGCTTTGGCATGATGCAGTTTACAGCAGATGATGCCGTGGACATCATGTATGAACAGTCCGGCGGCGCCAGCGAGGAGGTAAAGGCGGCAAAGCGTGCGGAGCTGGGGCTGGATCAGCCCTTTCTCGTGCAGTATGGAGACTGGCTGGCGGGGGTGGCCACATGTGATATGGGAAGGTCATATATTTCTGGCAAGCCTGTGTTTGAGACCTTTGCTGACAAGCTCCCATCAACTATATGGCTTATGGTTATCTCCATTTCAATGACCGTACTGATTGCTACTCCGCTCGGCATAATCGCGGCAGTGAAGCAGAATCGCCCCATTGACTATTGCATCCGAATATTTACTTTCATAGGTAATTCACTGCCCAATTTTTTCGTGGGGCTTCTTCTCATCTATTTCCTTGCCCTTAAGCTGGGGCTGCTTCCGATTATGGGGAGTTCCGGGGATTGGCGCAGTGTCGTACTGCCTGCATTGACACTCACCATTGCCATGGGAGCAAAGTATACCCGGCAGATCCGTGCCGTGGTGCTGGAGGAGCTGTCAAAGCCCTACGTTATGGGGGCAAGAGCCAGAGGCGTTTCGGAATATACAATCCTGACCAAAAGTGTCCTAAGAAGTGCCCTTATCATGATTATCACTTTATTAGCTCTGTCTATGGGGTCCCTTTTGGGCGGGACAGCCATCGTGGAAACGATTTTCATGTGGGACGGCGTGGGAAAGCTGGCAGTGGATGCAATACTGACCAGGGATTATCCTCTTATTCAGGCGTATGTGGTTTGGATGTCCATAATTTATGTGGTAATGAATCTTTTGGCAGATTTGGCATACCACTACCTTGACCCAAGGGTGCGCTATGGGGGTGAGTCTTGATGACCACCGGCAAAGACTATCGTCCGCTGAAACCATATCTTTTTTTTGCAGGAATAGTAATATTGGCTGCGATTTTTGCCCCCTTCCTTGCGCCATGTGATCCCTACGCACAGAATCTGGGCAGCGCCCTTTCTCCGCCAAGTGGAGATAATCTCTTAGGGACCGACCGCTACGGGCGGGATCTGTTTTCCCGCGTTATTCTGGGCGCCCAAACGACGATATGCGCGTCCCTGCTGCTTCTCCTTGTGATTTTTTCGGTGGGAAGCTTTATAGGCGCTGTATGTGGCATTAGCGGCGGAAAAATAGACGCTTTTCTCATGAGGCTCTCGGATGTTTTCCTGGCCTTTCCACAGATGGTGTTTGCCATAGCGGCTGCCGCTGCCCTGGGAGGCGGCCTCTTCAATGCCGCCGCGGCTCTTGCTGTCATCGGCTGGCCCAAATATGCGCGCATAGCCAGGGGACTTACCCTAACCATTCGAGGCATGCCATATATGGAAGCGGCCAGGATGGCAGGTACGGGAAGGCTTGGGATTCTGTGGCATCATGTGCTGCCCAATATCGCGGGGCCGGTGTTGGTTACGGCAGCCCTTGACATCGGCACTATCATCATGGAACTGGCAGGACTCAGCTTCCTTGGACTTGGTGCTCAGCCCCCTACCGCGGAGTGGGGCGCCATGATGAATAACGGCCGCAGTATGCTGCAGACGGCCCCATGGGTCATTCTTGCCCCCGGTACGGCGATTTTTATAACCGTATCGGTATTCAATCTCTTAGGAGATAAACTTCGGGACGTGATGGATCCCAAACAGCTTTCAAAGTGAATGCAGTTTTAATCTAAATTCAGGAGGAATTTTCTTATGAAATCCAGTAAAAAGCTCTCTCTGCTCCTTTCTGCGCTGCTGGCTATGTCCGCTATTACAGGCTGCGGCAGTGAACCGGCGAAGCAGGCGAGTGGTGAAAAGGTATTTACCTATGGCACTATGGCCTATGGACCTGCGATGGAAACCACCAGCACGGATCCCCACAACAGCTATGACGGATGGGCCGCCATACGTTACGGTGTAGGGGAGACGCTATTCAAATTCAATGAAAATATGCAGCTTGTCCCGTGGATAGCGGAAAAATTTGAGCAGGTTGACGAGTACACCATAAGGGTGACTATAAAGGACAATGTGGTGTTCTCCAATGGCAAGAAGGTTACGGGTGCTGCTGTAAAGGCATGTCTTGAGGATCTTGTTGCCCGTCATGACCGCGCCCCGAAGGATCTGAAGATTGAATCCATCACGGCAGAGGGGCAGGATGTGATAATCAGGTCCACTGAAAAGATGCCGGCGCTCTTGAATTACCTTTCCGATCCATATGGGTGCATTATTGATGTGGAGGCGGGTATCAAGGACGGCATTGCCGTTGGAACGGGCCCTTATAAGGCTGTGAAGGTGACCGACACCCAGGTGGATTTGGTGAAGAATGAGAACTATTGGGGCGATGTGAAGCCCAAGATGGACAAGATTTTTGTCAAGAGCATCACAGATGGAGACACACTGACTATGGCCATGCAGAACGGGGAAGTGGATGCCGTACAGGGACTGCCCTATTCAAGCCTTGATCTGTTCAAGGGTGATACCTCCAAATATAAGCTCAGTCAGACGGAAACCAGCCGTGTCTATCAGGCGGCTTTTAACTTTAAGACTCCTGAACTGCAGGATATTAGAATTCGCAAGGCCATTAGCATGGCAGTCGACAAGGACAGCTTTACCAAGGTACTGCTGAACGGTAACGGTGCCCCCGCCATAGGGCCCTTCCCGGCGAATCTTTCCTTTGGCGGTGACAAGGTAAAGTCGGTGCCCTATGACCCGGAGGGCGCGAAGGCATTGCTCGCAGAGGCCGGCTATAGAGATACTGACGGTGACGGATATGTGGACAAGGACGGAAAGAACCTGGAGCTTCGCTATCTGACCTACACATCACGTCAGGAACTTCCGCTGCTTGCGGAAGCCGCGCAGGCAAATCTCAAAAAAATCGGCATTAAGCTCAATGTCAATGCGACTGATAACTATAAGGCATTTCTCAAGAACGG
>DOYB01000102.1 GCA_003518745.1 Selenomonas sp.
ATTTAAATTCAGCCATATCCAAACCCCTCCAAATTAAATATTAAAAAGGCATCCTATCCGCGACCAGTTATCATATCCGCCCTTAGCCACTTCATGCAGACATTTTACCACGGGGGGGGGGACAGTTCAACGACTTTCATATAATTTTCATATAGTATCCACATTCAACTATAGTAACAGACATAAATAATTGTGCTTGAAAACTTTCCTGTGCCAATGTATACTCGATGCAGGAGATGAGAAAATGCCTGCACATGAGATAGGCAGAAAGGACTGATCCCAATAATGGAAATTGCAAGACTATCCAACAGAGGTTACATCACAATTCCCGACAGCGTAAGAAAAAAACTAAACCTAAAAAACGGTGATAAGGTCGGCTTTATAGAGGAAAACGGAAGATACTACATTACGAATGCTGCCATGCAGGCATTCGACAATGTAATTGATGCCTTCGCCGGTGCAGCAAAAGAGGCAGGCTTCAACAGTGAAGAAGAACTGCAGGAGTATATGCAGGAAATCCGCAAGGAAGTGCGGGGTTACTAAAATGAGGGTAATGCTTGACACAAAAATTCATGAATGAACTTGGCGTATAAAAATGAATCCGATTCAAAATTTATTAGTGCAATGGTCTGATATTTGTGATAGAATACCATTGTTCATTGAATCATTGATACATTGCTTTCTTGAAAAGCAGAAGGAGGATTTTTTATGACGATTACAAAGGACATGAGCATTATAGAGGTTGTCCAGAAGTATCCCGATGCTGCCGGAGTTTTCATGGAAGCCGGCATGGGATGCCTTGGCTGTGCGGCTGCCCGCTTTGAAAATATAGAACAGGGCGCATTAGCTCACGGTATAGATGTGGATGCTCTCATCGAGGGACTGAACAAGGTCGCCGCAGAGGCCTGACACTTCTGCGTTTTCCGCGTGTTTCAAAGCACGCGGTTTTTTTATTCTCCATAATCATCAAGGTTATGTAATCACAGGCAAAATTGAATTTCATCGGGGGCTAGCTTTCAAGCCTCAACTGCGTTATAATAGCTTCTGTATCCTTTCAACAAGGAATAATATCCAATACACAGGTACGGGGGAAATAAACAATGACTAAATCAAAAAGTGGATTCTTTCTCATAAGGGAAGAGATTCTGCCGGAAGCGATAAAGAAAACCATAAAGGTAAAGGAAATGCTGAAGCGCGGTGAGGCTCGCACCATCAACGAAGCGGTGGACAAGATGAATCTCAGCCGCAGCGCCTATTACAAATATAAGGACTATGTCTTTCCCTTCTACGAGGCCAGCCAGGACAAAATCATCACTCTGGCTCTCCTCTTGATGCATAAAAAGGGTGTCCTTTCCGATGTCATAAACACCATATCCAAGAATTCCGGTAGCGTCCTCACAATCAATCAGGGCATACCCCTTCAAGGTGTCGCGAATGCTACGATTTCCATAGAAACAGTGAATCTAAAAGTCAATCTTGAAAAGCTTATCGACGAGCTTCGCGCATTAAATGGCGTAAAGCATCTGGAAGTGCTTGGACAGGCCTAAGGAAGGGAGTTTAATGCCGTGGAAAAAACCATTCAAATCGGACTGCTTGGCTCCGGGACGGTTGGCACGGGAGTAGTGCGTGTGCTTCGTGAAAACCTGCAGGAGATTTCGGAAAAAATCGGAGCAGGTTTGGCCATAAAGAAGGTACTGGTAAGGGATGTCAGCAAAAAACGTCCCTATCTTGAAGGACTTTCCGTTACGGATAATGTTGACAAAATCCTTGAAGATCCCGATATCTCTATAATCGTAGAGGTAATGGGTGGCATCCATCCTGCTATGGAATACATGATGAAGGCTATGAAGCAGGGAAAAAGCGTGGTTACAGCCAACAAAGATGTTGTCGCGCAGCATGGAAAGGACCTGTTCGACATAGCAGAGGAGCATCATGTTGACTTCATGTTTGAGGCCAGCGTAGGCGGGGGAATCCCCATCATTACCCCCCTCAAGCAGTGCCTTACGGCGAATCGCCTTACAGAGGTTCTGGGCATTGTGAATGGAACCACCAACTATATGCTGACTGAGATGAGCGATAAGGGCACCGACTATGGGACAGTGCTCAAGGCCGCTCAGGAAAAGGGCTATGCTGAGGCCGACCCCTCTGCCGACGTGGAGGGACTGGATGCCGCCCGCAAGGCCTCGATACTGGCTTCGCTGGCCTTCAACACCCGTGTGCGGCTCAGTGATGTGTCAGTTGAGGGCATCACGAAAATAACTCCCGGTGATATAGAATACGCAAAGGATCTGGGCTACACCATAAAGCTCCTGGCAGTAGGCAGGGATGATGAAAAAGGCGTTGATGTACGGGTACATCCCGTTTTCCTGTCCAAGAACCATCCCCTCGCCTCAGTAAACGGTGTTTTCAACGCCATATTCGTCCGCGGAAATGCCATTGGCGAGGCCATGTTCTACGGGCCGGGAGCAGGTTCGCTGCCCACTGCCTCCGCTGTGGTGTCGGATATCGTTGAAGTGGCCAGAAATATGCTCGGCAAATGTACGGGACGCATACTCTGCACCTGTTTCAGCCAGAAAAAGCTTTGCCCCATCGAGGATACGGTATCTTCCTACTACGTCAGATTATTGGTTGCCGATAAGCCCGGCGTTCTGGGTACCATCGCTACAGTCTTCGGCAAGGAAGGTATCAGCCTGAAATCAGTGGTCCAGACAAAGCGTTCAGTACCCGACTATGCAGAAATAGTCGCTATCACCCACGAGGTTGAGCACAGGAATATGCTGCTTGCTGAGGAAAGACTCCGGCAGCTTCCCGTGGTACATGAGATATGCAATGTAATCAGAGTGGAGAATGACCGGAGGTAATTCAGGATGGAAGAAAGAAGCATCAGGCTTCGGGTCCCCGGAACCAGCGCGAACTGCGGTCCCGGATTCGATTCCCTCGGACTTGCCTGCTCAATCTATAACGAGGTTGAACTCACCCTCCTTAGGGAGCCGGGACTGAACATCGAGATTGAAGGCGATGGCTCGAAGGATATTCCCAGGGACGAGCGTAACATCCTGTGGCGCTCCATTCGCTTCCTGTTGGACAAGGCAGGTCAGGGTGATGAATACCCCGGAGCTCTTATTCGCATGAAAAACAATGTTCCCCTTTCCAGAGGGCTTGGCAGCAGCGCCGCGGCAATAGTCGCTGGTCTGAAGGGCGCCAATGTGCTGCTTGGGAACAGATTCAACCGCAGGGAGCTCCTGCAGTTTGCCACAGCCATAGAGGGGCACCCCGACAATGTTGCCCCAGCAATCTTCGGAGGCTTCACTGTCAGCATCACAAATCGCGGCAAAGCCGAATGCCTGTCCTTTGTGCCTAAGCTCCGTCTGAAGCTGGTGGTGGCAGTACCGGATTTCCCACTTTCCACCCGCATGGCCCGTCAGGTCCTGCCTGAGCAGGTGCCCTTGCAGGATGCGATTTTCAACATAGGCCGTTCCTCAATGCTTGTGGCGGCATTTCTTAGGGGAAACGAACATTTTCTTCGCCACGCCTTTGAGGATGCCCTGCACCAGCCTTACAGGATGAAGCTGATACCGGGGATGAAATCTGTTTTCGCCGCGGCCAGAAAGGCCGGTGCTTTAGGTGCCTCCCTAAGCGGCGCCGGGCCATGCCTGATTGCCTTCACCACGGAACGGAGCCAATGTGCCGAAGCGGTTGGAGGCGCAATGGTACAGGCCTTTAAGGAGCATGAGGTGGAGTCGAGATACCTCATATTGGATCTTGACTTGAAAGGTGCTCATGTGCTGAACTGAAGATATTCAAAAAGCGAGGCTTCGCGCCCCGCTTTTTTATGTTCTCATATTCTGTTACTCTGCGAAAAGGTAACCGTATCTCTCCCTGAATTCATCGACTGACATCTTAAAGGCATTGGCGATAACGGGATCTCCCAGATCGCCCTCCTCAATACGCATCATGAAGCCGCGGGCAATCTTGTAGTGAACGGAGTTGATATTGACCTTGCGAACCTTTGTCTTGCCTGTCTCAGGATCCCTAATATCATCGAAGCGAAGAGGTACAGCCTCGTTGTTCTGTATGGTGATGAGGGCACCGCTGTCTCCCCTGAAGAGGAACTGCATGGCCTCATAGCCAAGATTCCTTGCATAGTCGATATCATAGGCGATAGGAGCCGTGCAGCGGAGCTCATAGCCGATTTCCTTGTCCACCACGGAAATCTTGATGCCAAGCTTCTTGACTTCCTTGAGAACAGCCTGCTTCAGCATTTCGCCGAAATCCAGCTCACTGTAGCGGATATGGCCATGCTCGTCAAGAACAACCTCGCCGAATTCCTTGAAGTTCTCCTGATCGATTTTTTCTATGACACCCTCAGCGATAACGGCAACACCGTAGTTCTTGCCGGTGAGACGGCGCTTTACGATGGAGCCTGTGATGATATCAACCACCTGCTGCAGCTGGATCTGATCCTGGGGGAATTCCTCGGGAATGATGGTGAGAGCCGCGCCTGCGCTGCGGCCCATGCCCAGTGCCAGATGTCCCGCGGTACGGCCCATGGCAATGGTGAAGTACCAACGGTTGTTGGAGGTACGGGCATCCTCCATGAGGTTCTGGATCTCTGTTGTAGCGAAAGCCCTCGCGGTTTCAAAACCGAAGGTGGGAACCTCCTCCGGCAGAGGAAGGTCGTTATCAATGGTCTTGGGAACATGCACCACGTTGATGGTACGTCCAACGCTCTTGGCATAGTTGGAAACAGCCATGGAGCTGTATGCCGTATCGTCACCGCCGATGGTGACCAGATGTGTAACCCCCAGCTCAGTCAAAGTCTCCACCACTGTACGAAGGTCGGATTCCTTCTTGGTGGGGTTGAAACGGGACATCTTCAAGATGCAGCCGCCTGTGAGATGTATCCTGCTGACATTATTGAAGTCCAGACGGACATAGTTCTTCTCGCCACGGGCAAGACGGGAGAAACCATCATAAATACCAAGCACATCCCAGCCATGGCGATTGGCTTCGTTGGTAACAGCAGAAATAACAGCGTTGATGCCTGGAGCCGGACCTCCACCGCAGACAATGGCAACTACATTCTTAATTCCAATCATTCAAATATCCTCCTTTTAAGGTATACCAAACACATGATTCATATATATTCTACCCATACAAGAAAAATCCTGCCTGAGACTGTGAAAAAAGTTTCCTTACGGAAAAGGTCAAATTCCCGTTTATTTCCCCTTCTGCCTACGGCTCCTAAAATTCCTGCCCTTATGGGAGGCGCCCTTCCTATTGGCATACTTGCTGAGGGGCTTCGGTTTCTGTGACTTCTTTTCTGCCTGCTTTTCCTTCAGCGCTTCCGCCTTGAACTTCGCCTGCTTTATGGCTCTCTGGCGGCTCTTTTCAGAACGGCGTTTTTCTATCCTCGCACGGATACCGCTCTCTATGCGGCGAAGCAGCTCATACTGCCTCGCGTTGACGAAGGTTATCGCGGTGCCGGTGCCTCCTGCTCTGCCTGTCCGCCCAATCCGGTGAATATACCACTCGGCATTCATGGGGATATCATAGTTGATTACATGGGTGACTCCCTCGATATCAAGTCCCCTTGCCGCGATATCCGTGGCGGTGAGTATCTGCAGCTCCGCCTTGCGGAATCTTTTAAGCACCAGTGTTCTCTGTACCTGCGTCAGCTCACCATGCAGCTCGTCCACCAGATATCCGCGGCGAGCAAGGGCCATTGCCACCATGGAAGCCCTCTTCTTCGTGTGGCAGAAAACCATTGCCAGATATGGCTGCTCCTTGTTTATGATTTCACACAGCTTATCCAATTTGGTTTCTTCTGTTGTATCTATTATGACCTGCCGTATTGAATCAAGGGTGATATGCTCTGATTTTACGGAAAGCTGCTCCGGATCATGCATGAACTGCTTTGAAAGCCCCCTTACCCTGTCCGGCATTGTAGCTGAAAACAGCATAATCTGCCTGTCGGGCGCCACCTGGCGAAGCAGCAGCTCCACATCCTCAAAGAATCCCAGCTTCAGCATTTCATCTGCTTCATCCAGTACTACCTTGTTGACCTGCCCCAGAGATATGGTACGCCGGCGAAAGTGATCCAGCAGCCGGCCGGGAGTCCCTATGATCATCTGGGGATGGCGGCGCAGCTTTTCCTTTTGCCGTTCAATGTCCTGTCCCCCATAAATAGCCAGAGTACGGATATCCAATACCTGTCCTATTGCCGAAGCTATACGCGCTATCTGCACCGTAAGCTCCCTTGTGGGTGTAACTATAAGAGCCTGAGTTACGGGAATACCCTTCTTGATTTTCTCGAAGATTGGCAGCAGGAAGGCCAGAGTCTTCCCGGTACCCGTCTGTGCCTGCACCACCAGATCCTTTCCTCCCCGGGCAAGGGGAATGGCCTGTTCCTGTACAGGCGTAGGCTCTTTGATACCATGCCTTAGAAGATGTTCGCAAACATCGGATGAGATATTCAAATCCTGAAAAGTCATTCCGCACCGTTACTGAAAACTTATAAAA
>DOYB01000010.1 GCA_003518745.1 Selenomonas sp.
ACAGAGATTCATGGATTCACTGATCAGTATCTATCATATGGACATGGAACTGACGAATCTCACAATCAGTGCCGGCATTGCCCGTCTGGAGGACATATCCCAACCCTTTGATATTCTCATGCAGCAGAGTGATGCCGCGCTGTACAGGGCAAAACAGGAGGGACGCTCCTGCTATGTGGTTTACGAAAAGGGAATGAAATTAGAAGATAATGGATAATGAACAGGAAGGTGTGTGGATAGATTGAAATGCCAGAACTGTGGGCAGGAAATGGGAGAGGCATTCCAATGCAGTTTCTGCGGCTATGGGACTCAGGAGCCGCAGGTAAGAGAAATGTCCAGCTCTGAAAGATTGAGCTATCAAGGGGAAACCATAGATGAGGACGGAAGTATAAGCGGTGATGACGGAAACCTATTCCGTAATAATCGCGGGGGAAGGCACAGATTCTATGTCAAGGGAATACAGTTGGGGCATTCCTCCACATGGGCAGACAAGCTGCTGAATAATTATTGGCTGTCAAGGCTGGCCATCGGGCTTGTGGTAGCGGGAATAGTAACCGTATTGATTTTTGTTGCCCTTCCCATAGCGTTGATGCTTGCGACTGTAGGTATAGTGGCTTGGGTTCTGATGAGCTTTGTTCGTAGATGAAATAGGATTCGGTTATCAAGGAGGAATGGTATGGCTGCGATTACATATGAATTGGTACATCAGGACGCTGTAACGGGAGCCAGGGCAGGCATCCTGCATACGCCACACGGCAGCTTTCCCACACCTATATTTATGCCGGTAGGCACTCAGGCAACGGTGAAGGGGGTTTCACCGGATGAGTTAAAGGAGCTTGGAGCAAATATTATTCTTGGCAACACCTACCACCTTTTTCTGCGTCCGGGAATCGAGCTCATGCGTGAAGTTGGGGGACTTCACAAATTCATGCATTGGGACAGGGGAATCCTTACGGACAGCGGCGGATTTCAGGTTTTTAGCCTGGGTGAGTTACGCAAGATATCCGAAGAAGGGGTGACCTTCCGCTCACATTTGGATGGTTCCAAGAAGTTCCTGTCCCCCGAAATCTCCATGGAGGTTCAGATGGCTCTGGGCTCTGATATTGTCATGGCCTTTGATGAATGCGTGCCATATCCGGCTGACTATGACTATGCAAAACGGTCCACAGAGCGTACCCACCGTTGGGCTGAGCGCTGTAAGGCATCAATGACCAGTCCGCATCAAGGGCTTTTTGGTATTGCTCAGGGTGGGATGTACAAGGAACTTAGGGAAGAAAGTGCCAAGGTACTAACGGATATGGACTTTCCGGGATATGCTGTGGGGGGACTCAGCGTAGGGGAGCCCAAGGAGCTCATGTACGAAATGCTCGCCTACTCAACAGAGCATCTTCCCAAGGACAAGGCCAGATACCTGATGGGGGTCGGGACTCCGGATTATCTGGTGGAGGGAGTTCTGAGAGGAATCGATATGTTTGACTGCGTTTTCCCCACACGGGTCGCGAGAAACGGCATGGCCATGACCCGCACAGGCAGGCTTGTAATGAAGAATTCAGCCTTTACCCATGACCATGAACCACTGGAAAAGGGGTGTGGGTGCTACGCCTGCAGGAACGGTTACACCAGGTCATACATACGCCATCTGGTGCGGGCTGACGAAATCTTTGGGATGCGGCTGCTTACGCTCCATAATCTTTACTTCCTGCAAAGCTTTATGAGAGATGTGCGTCAGGCGATATTAGAGGACCGTTTTTCCGCGTTTCGTACTGATTTCCATGAAAACTTTAGAAGATAAGGCAAAAGTTTGACTTTTTTTGGCATACAGGCTGTTTTTTTCATATTTCCCTTGATTTTTCCTAGGTTTTTTGGTACATTCTTTGAGGTGGACAGATTCTTTAGAAAGTGAAGTTCTGTCGCAATAATATCAAAGGAGGCTACATTGTGAACAAGACGGAATTGGTAGCTAATGTTGCAGAGAAATCTGGATTGACAAAGAAGGATGCGGAGAAGGCAGTTAACGCCATTTTTGCCAGCATTGAGCAGGCTTTGGTTGAGGGTGACAAGGTCCAGATGATTGGCTTTGGTACCTTTGAGGTTAAGGCACGTCCGGCTCGTAAGGGACGTAATCCTCAGACTGGGAAAGAAATTGATATTCCTGCTTCCAAGAATCCTTCCTTCAAGGCCGGCAAGGCTCTGAAGGATGCCGTAAACGCTTAAGGGAACACTGGTTGATTCCTTATTCTGGATTTATCTGGTAAGCACGGAGAACGGCTGGGTTCTATGAACCCAGCTTTTTTTCTATCCCGGGAGAAAAGAGGCATGCATGGAAGAGAGAAGAATTGCCCTTATCACAGGAGGAACCTCGGGCATTGGTCTCGCTGCCGCAAAGCTCTTGATGGAGCAGGGCTGCGGGACGGTGTTGATGGGACGTTCAGCTCGGCGTGGAGAAGCCGCGCTGAAGGAGCTTCGTGAAAAACATGGCAGGGATGAAGCCATATATCTTCAGGGCGATGTGACGCAGGTGGAGGATTGCCGCAGAATCGTGGGAAAAACGGTGGAGACATTTGGCAGACTGGACGTCTTGGTGAATTCAGCGGGAATTTATCAGGAGGGGGCTATTGAGGACACCACTGAGGAAATGTTTCACCGGGTAATGGACGTGAACCTGAAGGGAACCTATTTCATGTGTCAGAGCGCTGTGGCGGAGCTTAAACGCCATCCCGGCAGCAGCATTGTCAATGTTTCCTCTGATGCGGGTGTGAAGGGAAATTATTATTGCAGCCTGTATTGCGCCTCAAAGGGAGCCGTCACTATATTCACCAAAGCCCTGGCATTGGAGCTGGCAGGAGCCTCCGTACGGGTGAATTGCGTGTGTCCGGGCGATATAATGACTCCCATGACGGAGCGCCAACTGGAAGGCACGTATTCGAGGCAGGAAACCTTGAAATCTATGGAATCCGTATATCCTGTTGGGCGGATAGGGACAGCGGAGGAGGCGGCAGAGGTAATAGCGTTTCTTGCGTCTCCCAGGGCGTCCTTTGTAACGGGCGCCGTCTGGAGTGTGGATGGAGGATTAACGGCTTAGGCTTTGCGAGATATTTTATGACTATATGGGAGGGAGGTGAGCCCCATGAAGAAAAGGACGATTCTTATACTTTCAGCGTCCATTGGCGCGGGACATATAAAGGCGGCGGAAGCGATACGGGATGAATTGGCGGCTCAGTTTCCGGAGGACCGCATAAAGATGCTGGACTTTATGGACCGGAGGATTTCCCTGTTCCATTGGATGCTGAAAAAGCTGTATTTGTTTATGCTGGATTTCGTCCCTAATCTATACGATGTTTTTTATCATGTTTCCGGAGGCTCATCCGGGGGCACCTTTGCCCGGCAGATGGCGGCGGTGGCTATGTATCTGCCCATGGCAAGGCTGTTGGAGCACCATAAGCCTGACCTTCTCGTATGCACCCATCCGTTTCCAGAGGGGGCGGCGGCGCTGTGGAAGCGTTTCCATGATGAGAAGCTGTGCTTGGCGGCAGTGCTGACTGATTACTCCCTCCATCAGATATGGATATATCGCCATGTGGATATTTTCTTCACGGCTACTGAGGAAATGCGGAAAGGCCTTTTGAATATGGGGTTTCCGGAGGCTTCGGTGCATGCCTGCGGAATACCCATCGCTTCCACTGCCGCGGGTGGCGTGAGTAAAGCCGAAATCAGGCGTTCCATGGATATTCCCGCGGAAAATCGAGTCCTGCTGCTTATGGGAGGTGGTCTCGGCCTTGGGGGAATTGAAGCTACATTGGACGAATTGGAGAAGCTGGGGCAAAAGCTGACCATACTCGTTGTAACAGGGCAGAATAGAAAGCTGATGTCACGGATTCAAGCCCGTAAGGATGCCTCACGTCATGAGCTGAGGGTTTGGGGCTATACCCAGGAGATTCCCAAACTCATGAGGGTCTCTGACATGCTCATAACCAAGCCGGGAGCCTTGACCATAAGCGAGGCTTTTTCCGTGGGGCTGCCGATGCTGCTGCACGAACCTATTCCGGGGCCTGAGACAGAGAACGCCATATATGCGGAAAGCAGGGGAGCCGCGGTGTGGGTTCATCGAGGAGATTCACCCGCAAGGATCCTTAAGCAGATACTGGAAACTCCGGGACGCTTGGAAAGCATGAGCCAGTGCGCGGCAGAATGCGGAAGACCGGAGGCGGTCAAGGATATTGTCCATCATCTTGGATATGATAATTGAATATTGAAAACTTTTCGTGTCAAACCTGCCGAAATTTTCTTTCGTTAGCAGAAGGGTTTTTTCTCTTTGTATTGAATTATTGTATGAGTAAGCCTTGGATTATGGATGCTTGACTACGCAGGTTGTGGTGATTGACATGACAGTTATGAAATTGGCTCTGAACGAACAAAATAGGTTTCTGTGCCCAAAATGCAGCCGTGAGCTTGTCTATCAAGCAGGCGGTGCCGTTTCAATCGTGAACGGCAGGGTTGACATGAGCTCTACCAAACCCAAATATGAGTGTGGCCATTGCGGTGTTTATTACCAGGAACTGCTTAATTCGGGGTATTACGATGAGTACCCCATGCCTAAGCCGGTTCAGGCGAAGCCCGTCAAGCGTATTATCGCGACAGGTGATATTCCGCCCACACAGCTTAAGCGGGAGGCTGATGGCAAGTGCACGTGCCCCAGGTGCGGTGAGCGCATGGACTTCGTTGAGGGTCAGCCCGTTCGCATAGTAAATGGGAAACCTGATATGGAGAATGTCATGGATCATTTTCGTTGTCCATACTGTAGCTCTGTTTACCGTCGAATTGCCACGACGGACTATTTCCAGTGGTCTGAGAAGTAGCTGACGTATATCTGAAAATAGTCTGTAAACAGTTGCGAAAAAGGGAAAATGCCTGTATTATATATAGGCAGATTTGGACATTCGAGGAGGTGATGCATGTGAAGGGAGCTAAGAGACTCAAGATAGGCTTCAGTTGGTTTTGGCTGTTGTTTGCCTTTATCATATTGTATTTTTCCTCCGTCCTTATTTCCCAGCAAATGCATCTGAATCAGGTGGGGCAGAACCAGCTTGCCGCGGAGAGAAGGTTGGAGGTTGCCCAACGTGAGAATGAGCGCCTTAAACAGGAGGTTGCCGACCTGAACGACCTTTCGCATATAGAGAGAATAGCAAGGGAGGAATTGGGACTGACAAAGCGTGGAGAGCTTCCCTACAGTGCGGGAAAGAAATAGGATGCGGGATGTTAGGTTTATAGTAATTTTGGGGAGGAAGAATCAATTTGGCCATTGAAGTAGGCAGTGTCGTGGAAGGTGTTGTAACAGGCATCACTAATTTCGGTGCTTTCGTTGAGTTGCCAGAGGGGAAGGTTGGACTTATTCACATATCTGAGGTTGCTAACGTATATGTTAGGGACGTGCACGACTTTCTGCATGAAAAGGATAAGGTCAAGGTCAAGGTTTTAGGTGTTGATCCTAAGGGGAAGATTGGGCTTTCCATAAAGCAGGTGCAGGATGCGAGATCGGAGGCTCAATCAAGTGGAGATGCTCAGCCGCCTGTTGGCCGTCCTGCGCCAAGAGCAGGCTTTGACAATTCAAGGAACTTTCGTAAACCGAGTCGTTTTGCGCCCGGTCCGGCATCCTTCGAGGATAAGTTGTCCAAATTCCTCAAGGATAGCGATGAGCGTTTGACAGATTTGCGCAGGAAGACCGACTCCAAACGTGGAGGCCGCGGTTCCCGCAGATCCGGATAAGTGATTGAAAAGCACTCTCTTTGGAGTGCTTTTGTGGTTTTTAGAAAATGGAAAGAATGCGATGAGTGGATTGGATCTGCTGCAGGATATGGAGCTCGTCTGCGGCAAGAATGGTCTCTTTGCTCCCGGGGCAGGCATAGTGATTGCCTGTTCAGGGGGTGTGGATTCAGTCGTGCTGACACATCTCCTGAAAAGACTCAGCAAGCCCTGGGGTCTTCGACTGTGTATCGCGCATTTTGAGCATGGGATTCGAGGCAGCGATTCCGTGGAGGACGCGGATTTCGTGAAGCGTATTGCGGGCGAATGGAATATTCCCTTTCGTATGGAATCGAGGAATGTGCCGGAATATGCGGCGGGAAAGCATTTATCCATTGAGACCGCGGCCCGTGAGCTTCGATACGGATTTTTGCGGAGGGTGCGCAGTGAGCTTGGCTACGATGTCATTGCTCTGGCGCATCACGCGGATGATCAGGCGGAAACCGTGTTGATGCGCATTATCCGCGGGACAGGAGTTAGAGGGCTTTCTGCCATGAGGTTCAGGCAGGGGGAGCTGGTCAGGCCATTGCTTTCCTTCAGAAAAGAGGCCATAAGGGCATATTGTGAGGCTCAGGGACTATGTTACAGGGAGGACGTGACTAATGCCATCCCGGACGTAATGCGGAACCGGATTAGATTGGAGCTCCTTCCGAAGCTGAGGGAGGAATACAATCCGGCCATTGATGAGGCTCTTTGCCAGATGACCATGATGGCTGCTGAAACCGATGATTTCCTAAGGGAAGAAGTGGACAGGGCATGGCCGGAGGCAGTACGCGTCAGGGCTTGTCCGGAACTTTCCAGGGAGGCCCTCATAAAGCTCCATCCGGCAGTCCAGAGAGTAGTCCTGAGAAGATATTTACAGCAGGTCTTCGGTGATATCCGGGATTTAGGCTTTCTCCACTACGATTCATTGAGGCACCTGCTGCTGAAGGGGCAATCCGGTGCCATGATGGAACTGCCCCATAGCAGAAAGGTGGGGCTTTCCTACGGATGGCTTCGCCCCATTTCAACGGATGAGGCTGTTTTTCCAACATATTCAATAAATATTCCCGGAAATACGGAACTGCCTGAATACGGGATGAAGCTGGCAGCCGAGCTGCGTACGTCAAAGCCGGAAACGACAACCCCCGCGGAATTCTATTGTGATTTTGACCGATTAACGGAAATGCCTGTGGTGAGAACCAGACTTCCGGGGGACAGGATAACAACGACCGGTGGAACCAAGAAGCTGAAGGATTATTTCATGGATATCAAGCTGGAGCGGCAGCAGCGGGACAGGCAGCCGATTCTGGCGTGCGGCCACAATGTGCTTTGGGTCATTGGCCATAGGCGCGGCGCGCAGTTTCAGCCTGATGAAAATACGAAGAATGTGCTTTTGTTTAGAATAATATTTCCTTAATATTCACGTGCAGAGAAGGAGTAAGTTGCCATGATGGGGGATAATATCGGGAAAATCTTTTTTACTGAGGAACAGATCCAGAACCGGGTAAAGGAGCTTGGGGCGCAGATTACCGCGGATTACAGCGGCTGTAATGAAGGCATTTTCTGTGTAGGCATACTTAAGGGTGC
>DOYB01000141.1 GCA_003518745.1 Selenomonas sp.
AAGGAGGCTGTCTGCTCTACGGTAAGGGTGACTGAGCCGGGCACCGACGTGAACTTTACGGCATTGCCCAAAATGTTGATCAGTACCTGCTTGAGCTTCATCTTGTCGCCGATATAGTATGCCTCGGTTTTCCCGATGATTATACACTCAGAGTAATTAGAATTACGCTTACAACTGTAAGAGTGAATTTTGTTCGAATAGAATGCATCCGAGGGTGCACCTCCTTTATGTCAGCTTCCCGCATCCGAATACTTTTATCTGGAGAAAAAGGATTTGAGGATTTCGTTTTATCTCATGCAATTTAATACTAAGTCAGTTTTCAACACAAGGTGTGCTGTTTCCTGCTTACCGGGGGGATTATGATAAAAAACATCAACGGCTTCAAGCAGCAGTCTGATTGAAAAATCCAGATTCTCTTGGGGATGGGCTTTATGTTTATTTTTTGAAAAAATGCAAACTGTCTGTGCAAAAAAGAGGCTATGAAGATGTGACCTGCTGGTGAGTCACTTTCTTCACAGCCCCTTTTGCTTTAAAACGGCTCCTGTATCACGAGGGCACAGGAACGATGCTTTTCTTCATCCCAACAAATATTGTAGGTTCTGGCACTTGTTGCCCCACCCCAGTTGTAGAGCATACTCTCCAAATACTCGCTGCCAGACTTTGAAAGATGCGGCACAGGACAATCGCGGCAAGGTTCATCCAGCTTATGGAACCTTTTGTAACATGGCTGATTCACATATATAGTACCTATAGCCTGCCGAATCGTTTGATTAAAGAATACCGGCTCATAGGTTTCCTTATCCACAACGTATATGAATTCCTGCATATGATCCAGAATATCCCTTAAATGCTGGTTTGACTTCATCAGAAGCTCGTCTGATTCCCTGGAAAGCAGTATATTCCCGAGCAATACAGAGAATATACTCAATCCCCTAAGCTCCTCATCAGTGAAGTTTCGCGGCGCGCCGCTGGCTTCAAAACAGACACAGCCCATATCCTCCGTTCCATGAGTTATACGAATGTGGGCAAAGGAACCCAGCCGCAGATACGCCATTGCCTCCTGATACTTCGCATCCACCTCCCTGGTATCATTACATAATGACATGACACCATATGAAGAAGGCTGATATTTGGAGAGAATCAGCTCATTACGAAGATTTACAAGCTCCGATGCCTCCTCCGGGCAAACTCCCGGGAGCAGCGATACCCCATTGGGGCTCAGCCATTCAAATACCGTTGTGTACTTGTTAGATAACTGGCTATAGCGGTCAACTCCGACCCTGTCCAGATTGAACTGCTTGCCAAACATACCAAGAGTTAGGGAAATTGTGGCATCAGGACTATTGGTTTCGTAAAGGAGCTTGAAAATAAACTCGATCATATTATCCCGAAAAGCCGTTTGCTGCATATCGGCAGTATCCATAGGGTCGCGGGTATTCGTAACTGAAGCGTTGCCAAACAAACTTGCGTGATAGATGCAGTACTGGTCACGTCCCTTTGACTTTGCCTCATACAGCGCACGGTCAGCATGCTGGAATAGCTCCTGATAGGTAGTACCGTGCTCAGGACATAAAGCAACTCCTATGCTGACAGAAAATGGCAGCTCGTCATCACCACTCTTATAGGTGTGACGAAGAGCGTCACCTAGCTCGGTACAGCGCCTCTCCAATATCTCGACATCAGGCATCTCGCAGAAAAGTACCATGAACTCGTCGCCGCCAATACGGCCTATTATATCTGAATGGCGAAACCCCTTGGTTATTGCCATCGCCATGTCTGTGAGCACCGCGTCGCCGAAAAGATGGCCAAAATTATCATTGATGGCCTTAAAACCATCAGCATCTATAATCAAAAGAGCAGGCTGAGGCATATCGGGGTCAAGCTCACTTAAATATCTCTCTACCTTGCTCTGCATGGATGGCTTGTTGAGAAGTCCCGTCAATAAATCATGCTCTGCCCTATGCTCCAGACTAAGCTGTGAAAGCTGCTGCGCGTTGATATTGCGGATGTAACCGAAGGCTACCACCGGAATGTCGCCATCATAATAGGTCAGCACATTCAAATCCACCCAAAGGTAATCAATGTCTTCACCCTCACCTTTGCCAGTCTGATGCTTTCCCCGCATGCGAAGCTTGATGGCAGTGTGCTGGGTGCCATCATCATCATGTACATGGCTCATGAATGTGTTGTCCAAATATGTTTCCATCTGGGGAAGATCCTCCGGATGGATAAGCTTGCTAACCCATAGGGCTGTAGAGGCATGCTCGATATGCTGCGGAAAATCAAAGGGGGTATCATTCAGTGGATCTGTAAAATCCATTGTATCCGTATCCAGTGCCCACTTGAAATACAAAATATGCTCAAAGCTTTGAAGCCGATGCATGACTTCGTCATTGAATTCAGTTGGTATGTTAGTGGCTGGGTTCGTCATAGCAGAATCCTTCCAATCAAAAATAACACATCTATCATATAGCAATTATGGCAATACGCATAATTCAAAACACAATACGACTTAAGCCTTTATTTTTCCAGTTCCTTCAGGGAGCCCCTTGTATTCAGCATCGTATTCATACCGCTGTCATCCAGCACGTTTTTTACGATACTTGATGGGCTCGCCACGGTGAACTCCTTGCCTTCCTTCCGGGATATCTTTATGAGGCGCACCAAAACCCGCAGCCCTGCACTGGAAAGATAGTCCACAGAAGACATATCAAGGACAAGCTTATCGTTCCGGTTCATGAGTTCTTCGCCCATTTCACAAGCAGTCTCACAGGTCTGTCTATCAAGCCGTCCGTGTATCTTCCAAACTGCCCATCCATTCACGTCCTCCAGGCGCTCTTGAAAAAATGGTGTTGCCATCGAATACTACTCCCCTTCTATGGTGATGTTGCCAATTCACGAGCACATTCTCTTCGCACGAGCTTTACCTACACTTATTCTACATAAGTCATGCTAAAACCTTCAAGGAAAACAAAAAAAGCATATGTATGCTTGGAAGCCGCCTAATACACCGCTTCGCTCTCCCTCGCTCGCGTACTTCCCCATCAAAACAGTTCCCTCTTAGGGGAAGACTTTTGAGAATATTGTGTGATTTGTGAAGCAGACGCGCATTATTCCCATTTTTTCCTTGGCAAAGCTACCGCATTTCGATATAATGTATCTCAGTATTTTTTGAATCGGAGTGGGGTCATGAGTACGTCCATTACAAGGAAATCTATCATTATCGTATTTATAACATTCACTTGCCTGCTCACTCTCACAGTGATGGGGGTTTCCCTCTATGTCAGCAGCAGTAATCGGATAGCCTATGGAGTAATAGCCGAAAACTGCCGTTTGGATGGTATGACCAAACAAGACGCTGAAAAGTTTTTTGAGGAAGCAGGAAGACTTAAGCTGGCGCACAAATCCATACACCTTACATATGGTTCTCAGGATTGGTATATTTCGCCTGACGAGATTGGGATGACAGCCAATGCAAGCAATGCGGCTGAAGCTGCTTATGCCATTGGACGAAGTGAACTAAATCCTATCCGCAACCTTATCGTGCGGTATGAGTGCGCAAAGGAAGGCCATTACATTGAAATGGATGCCAGCTACGACGAATCCCTGTTAATGGCAAAGCTGGACGCCATTGCTGCTGAATTACACCAAGATCCGGTCAATGCATATTGTCTTTTGAATTCTGACGGTTCCATCACTAAAATCGCGGGAATATCGGGAAGAACCCTTGACGGGAAGGCGCTGGCCGACACTCTGGCTCCCGCGTTGAAGAAATTCGATTTTACTTCAGTGGAGCTTTCCCCCAGTGAACAACCACCCTCTGTAAGAACTGAAGATATTGTAAATATCAACTCAATCCTCGCCTCGTACTCCACCTCTTTTTATCCCGGAGACAGGGGAAGAAACATAGAGCTGGCAGCCGAGAAGCTGGATGGCGTACTGGTACGAAGCGGAAGCAATTTTTCCTTCAACGACGTAGTGGGGGAAAGAACTGCCAGTGCCGGTTATAGGGAGGCCGGTGTTATTATTGACGGGCGTCTGGAGGATGGTATCGGCGGCGGTGTCTGCCAAGTGAGCTCTACCCTTTACAATGCCGTATTATTGGCCGGTCTTGATTCCACGGAACGAACCGCGCATTTTTCCCCTTCCTCATACTGTCCCGCCGGACGGGATGCTACCGTGTCCTATGGACTGCTGGATTTTCAGTTCTATAATCCACTGCCTAATAATGTTTATCTCGTTTCGGAAACCAGCGGTACTGAGCTTACGATTTACGTGCTTGGCAATTGGGGCGACCTAAACGGCAATACAATCACTCTTGAAACTGAAGGAAACCGTATGTCTCCATCCGTATACCGTGTATATACCCGCAACGGAAATGTCGTAGAACGCGAGTTCCTGCATACCGACGACTATTCTTAATCCGTTTTTTTAGAAAAATATGTAAGGGAAGCTAGTATTATGAATCAATGGAAATTTTCGGATACCTTTGTCATTGGATTAATGATGTTCTCTATTTTTTTTGGGGCGGGCAATCTGATTTTCCCTGCCGCGCTTGGGCAGGCAGCAGGGCATAATGTCGTGCCTGCCATAGCCGGTTTCCTGCTTACAGGCATTGGACTTCCTTTTCTGGGTATTGTTGCCATAGCTCTGCAGGGTGGCCGCTATACTGAATTCATTTCCGATAAGGTGCATCCAAAATTTGCTATTATCCTTCTCTCTATACTATATCTGACCATCGGCCCCCTCTTTGCGGTCCCACGCACAGGCGCGGTTTCCTTTGAAATCGGCATCCGCCCTTTTCTGGGTGAGGACAATGTGATTTTGGGACAGGCCGTCTATACAGGAATCTTTTTTCTCTTAACATACATTCTTGCGCTCAACCCCAGTAAATTAGTCGGCCGTATAGGAAAACTCCTGACTCCTATTTTGCTGACATTCCTCGCGGTACTGTTCAGCAGGGCCTTTTCCTCCCCCCTTGGAGATATAATGACAGCGACAGGTCCGTATATAGAGGCTCCCTTTGCCCAGGGCTTCCAAGATGGTTATCTTACCATGGATCTCCTGGCCTCCCTGGCTGTAGGCTCACTTGTTGTAAATGCCATACGCATAAAGGGGGTCAAGGATCAGCTTAAAATCAGCAGGATATGTATTACCGGCGGACTTCTGGCTGTTTCCTTCATGGCAGTCATTTACATATCACTGGCATACATAGGCGCGACAAGCGCCTCCGTACTTGGTCACTCTGAAAACGGCGGCGCACTCCTTGCTGAATCGGCTAAGCTCTTCTTTGGAACCTCCGGGAGCATAATTCTCGCCGTCATAATTGCCTTTGCCTGTCTTACGACTAGCTGTGGAATGGTCTCTGCATGCTCATGGTTCTTCAACAAAACTACGAATCAGCGCGTATCCTACGATCGTATCGTATTGTACAGCTCTATCTTCGCCTTTGTATTTTCAAATGTAGGACTCACAGAGCTCATAAGCATCTCTGTCCCCTTCCTGGTGGCGATTTATCCCAATGTAATCGTGCTGGTTCTAATATCCCTTTTTGCGCGCTTTATCGGAAATCGCAAATCCGTTTACCGATGCGCCATAGCATGTGTCATCCCCTTCTGCATCCTTGACGGGCTCCACGCTGCCGGTTTCCGGCTTCACACTTTAGACACCCTTCTGGGGCAGTATATCCCCTTCTACGAAATCATGCTGGGCTGGTTCATGCCTGCTTTGATTGGAATTTTGATTGGGTATCTGCTTTCCCACTCCGCCAAGGATAACAAGGTTCCTTCCATCCGCATGAAGGATTTATTTGAAAAATAAGAATTTGTTCACTCCCCCTTCGTTACCGAATTGAAGAAATTCAAAAATATGATATAATGAATATTAAGTGAATTCTGTGAGGAAGGAGTGATGATTGATGTCTCTTGCTGAAACCCCACGCGCCAATCGGCTGCAAATCGGCTTGTTCGGCCGACGCAACAGCGGCAAGTCAGCGCTTGTGAACGCGCTTACCGGGCAGGATGTGGTGCTTGTGTCAGATGTGGCAGGAACTACCACCGATCCCGTATATAAAGCTATGGAGATTCAAGGGCTAGGGCCCATTACCTTTGTTGATACGGCAGGCTTCGACGATACCGGAAGTCTGGGTGAACAAAGGGTAAGAAAAACTGAGGAAGCCGCCGCGGGCATAGACATTGCCCTAATGCTCTTTGCCAATGATTCGATGGATTTGGAACTGGCATGGATGAACCGCCTGAAGAAAACCGGAACCAACGTGATTCCGGTCATAAGCATGGTTGACCGGCTCCCGGACGGTGGAAAGGCTTTGGCTGCCGCGGTACGCGAAGCATCAGGAAAAAGACCTGTATGCGTAAGTTCGCGGGAACATATCGGACTTGATGACCTTCATGAAGAAATCATTCGTTCTATGCCTGAGGACTATGAGGCTCCAAGCATAACCGGCAGCCTTTGTTCCAAAGGAGATGTTGTCCTTCTGGTTATGCCGCAGGATAAGCAGGCCCCCAAAGGGCGCTTGATTCTGCCCCAGGTTCAGACCATACGTGAGCTTCTGGACAAGGGCTGTACTGTCATCTCCTGTACGACTGAAGGAATGTCAGGGGCCTTGGAGAAACTGACGGCTCCCCCAAAACTCATAATCACCGACTCTCAGGTTTTTCCGGAGGTTTCCGCCCTTAAGCCGTCCGCGAGTCTCCTCACCTCTTTTTCTGTACTGTTTGCGGCCTACAAGGGTGATATCGCGTACTTCAGGGATTCTGTGAAGCAGCTGGAGCACCTTCCCGCTAACGGCAGGATTCTTATAGCAGAGGCCTGCACACATCGCCCTATACAGGAGGATATAGGACGTGTCAAACTTCCGCGTCTCCTGCGTAAGCGCTTCGGAGACGGTCTTTCCATAGATATAACCTCCGGACGTGATTTCCCCAAAGAGCTTTCGGGCTATGACTTCATCATCCACTGCGGTTCTTGTATGTTCAATCGCCGTTATGTGATGAGCAGGGTTGCCGCGGCAAAAGCACAAGGGGTTCCAATGTCAAATTACGGCGTGACTCTGGCATGGCTTTCGGGTATACTGGATTCCGTGGCATTTCCGTCGAGGTAAAATATTATTGATGTCAACGCATACATAATTGAGGTGAGCCCATTGAAAAGATTTTACAGGATTTTTAGTATTTTAGCTGCTGCATTTTTCATTTTTTCCTTCCAACTGGCCCAGGCGCAGGCTTCGGAATGGTTTTGGCTTAGCTCCGACGAAAAGTATACCAAGTACTTTGAGCCGGACACAGTGAAAGTTATACGAAAAGCCCAAACCAATCATGGTGACGTGCCCACGGAGCTCGAAGGCTGGACAAAGACGACCTACACCTTCGGTGGTGCTGATGAAACCATACGAAACTATGAAATTCAGTCTATACTTCCCGACCCAAGGCTCCTTTCCTACAGCTTGGCACTTCTTCGGATTAATCCACAGAACAGGACCATACAATATGCCCGGGAGGATTTCTATGATCCTTCGGGAAAGATTATCTGGTCAAAAACCGATGGGCGTATCAAAGAAATCAATTCCCAGTCCTTTGATGAAGAATTTTACACCGCGATAGTCGATGAAGTGTTCCGTCAGGGTGAAACCAAGCAGCGCCTTTCTGATAATCGCTGGATTTCCCTGTACACCTACACTAATCCACAGGGAGGGACCACCACCCTTACGGCAGATACGACGACAATGCGGCTCCGTGGAGCGAATCTCGTACTATGGGAATGGGAGGAAACCCGTGATGCAAGTAATTCGGTCACTATGATAAAGTTCATGAAGAAAGCCGTGAATATTTCTCAGGGAACGGAGCGGGTGATGGTGGCTGATTCGAAGCAGTGGACCCCTCAGCTAGGCTGGAAGCCCATTGTCGATGAAATGAATGGTGCCTACAGGATGATAGACCCCAAGTCCCCCGAGTATAGCGGAATGGAGCGGCTCCGTGCCTTTGTCAAAGGCTATTCCACCTGGGTCAATCGATATTCCTTAGAATAATCTGCATAATATGTCAAAAAGATTAGAGCCTGCTCCTTTTTGCAATATCAAAGGGGCAGGCTCCTTCTCTTAGAAAGTGAGGCTTCAACCAATGCCTATCAAAATACCCAATCATTTACCCGCGGCTCATGTCCTGGAAAGCGAGAATATCTTTGTCATGGACGCTGCGAGGGCTTACAGTCAGGATATACGTCCCCTTAGAATTCTCATATTGAATCTGATGCCTATTAAATCTGTCACGGAAACTCAGCTCCTCAGACTTTTAGGAAACACTCCCCTACAGGTTGAGGTGGATTTCATATATACGGAATCATACGTTCCATCACATACGTCTCAGGATTATCTCACTGAATTCTACGGTACCTTTGCCGAGGTTCGCCATAGGAAATATGATGGCTTCATAATAACCGGCGCTCCCGTAGAGCTTATGGATTTCGAGGAGGTAGCATATTGGGACGAGATCACCGAAATAATGGAATGGAGCAAGACCCATGTATATTCTACCTTTCACATCTGTTGGGGAGCGCAGGCGGGACTGTACTATCATTACGGAATTCCAAAATATACGGTGCCTGAGAAAATCTTCGGCGTATATCGCCACCACCTCTGTGTTAAGCATGAAAAGCTCATGCGTGGGTTTGATGATGAATTCTTTGTTCCCCACTCCAGACATACGGAGGAACGAAAGGCGGATATCCTTAATGTGCCCGAGCTTACTATTTTAGTAGAGGCTGAAGAGGAAGCAGGGGTTTATGCTATCGCAAATCTTGAAAAACGCCAGTTCTTTATCACCGGACACGCAGAGTATGACCCACTTACCCTCAAGCAGGAATATGACAGAGATTTCAAGGCTGGACTGAATCCAAGTATCCCCCGCAACTACTACCCAAATGACGACCCATCCCTTGAGCCGATTGTAAGATGGCGGTCGGTGGCGCACCTGCTTTTCGCGAATTGGCTGAACTATTATGTCTATCAGGAAACTCCCTTTGAGCTTGATTCTCTCTATAGAAACGTCGAGTCATGATTTTCATTAGTTGTCCAGAAATTTCGTTTTATTAATTTACCTCCGATACATTGCACCGGAGGATATTATGAGCTATAGCATAGATGAAGTCTTCATGGATGCCACACCCTATCTAGCCACCTACCACTTAACCGCCCATGAGCTTGCCCTGCGGATGATAAGGGACGTGCTGAAGGAAACAGGCATCACTGCCACGGCAGGCATCGGAACCAATCTCTACCTTGCAAAAATCGCCATGGACATCTTAGCCAACAGTCGGAGCTATCCGAGTATGAAATTGTCGTTAATTTCAATCCTTCGGATAGGCAACAATCCAGGGCTGGTACCGCTCTTTCTTCGGCAGGATAGAATTGTCAAACCACATGGAGAAAAATTTCTCGGCATTCTGGGTGGTGTAACCATCCTGATTATGATCGCAGGTATCGTAGGGATCCGCCAAAATCAGCATATCATCCAAAGGAGACTCAGTCCCCATGCTGTCATAGCCGATGATAACCCGCCAATGGCCGCCCCATTCCACATTCTCTACCAGAATGGG
>DOYB01000058.1 GCA_003518745.1 Selenomonas sp.
TTCCTGAACCGCATAGATGAGATGATAGTGTTCCACGCATTGAGGCGAAAGGAGCTTTCGATTATCGTAGACATCATGCTGAATGAAATACGCCGGCGCCTTGAAGAGCAGGAGCTAAAGCTGGAAATCAGCCCCTCCGCGAAGGACTACCTCGTAGAGCAGGGAATGGACTTCAAATACGGAGCAAGACCTCTAAAACGAGCCGTCCAGAAGCTCATAGGAGATGAAATCGCGGAGAAGCTGCTGGGCAATGAATTTAGGCCGGGAGATATGATTTACGTCACAAAGGCAGGGAGCGGACTGGACTTCGCAAGGAAAGAACCGCTGGAAGAACTTGATGAAGTACACTTTTGAAATATGCAGCAAGGGTTGGCACGGGTTAAGCACCTGTGCCAATTTTTGTCATTTATGTAAAATGAATCCGGGCGAATAGGCAAAAAGATTAAAATGGAATAGGATTCCCAAGATAAATGTCGAATAGTATCAAAAAAGTGCTTAAACCCGACTTTGCCACGAAATCAAAAATCTCGCATCAAAAAAAGCAAGGAATTTCAAAGGTTTTCCCTGCTTTTTTATCGCCTTTATTGTATAATATTTTAGTAGGTATATATGTACATAGGAGGAAGCCATGTCCGTGGAGGATCGCGGGAAAGGGATCTGTTTCCATGTATTCTGCTATAATGTGCAGCCGGGCATCATCATCGACTATGCCACCGGAAAAAGCCATCCTGAAAAAACGTGAAACATGGGCAGATCAAATACCGAAGCGTCTCAGAAGAAGAAGTTCAATTCCGCAAAGAAGGTTTTTGCCGATTGGAGATGCTCTCCCACACCGTCTTCATCCGGCATTTTTTTCCCTAAGAAGTATTTGATCGTCCCCATGATATTTTTGTCGAAAACATAGTCAACACCGATCTCCATGCCTTTTTGCCCATGTCCGATCGCATCATAGGTCGGAGCAATCGAAGCATAGTGACCAAGCTGACGGTATGCCGCGAAGAGACCGAAAGACCCCTTGGAAGCCGGATCCGCCTTCTTGTAGTCGAATTCTATGCTGAAGGCGCGTTTGGACTCGGAAGAAACAGGATCCGAATTGCCTACCGCCTCATGTTCACCCAGGGGAGCATTGGTCCACGCATAGGCACCTGTAACGGAGAAATTCTTATCAAATTTGTATCCAAGCCCCACTTCATAGATGTTGATGCCGGAAACACCGCACTCCGTATAGAGAGCCGTACGGTTTGACCAGCGATGGAAACCAAGGCCCCAAGTGAACCGATCCGAGCGGTCATTATAGATCTCGGCAGCCTTATAACTGCCGGTAATTCCGGTGGGATTTCCGGACTCTATCACGGCATCATAGCGTTCAGACCGGCCCGCCGTCAAAGTTGCCTTGACCTTTTTTCCAAAAGTGACCTAGACACCCGAAAGTTCATGATCGTAGATCATGCCATGATCCACATTGGTCAAATAAGGCAGCTTGCCGAACAAGACCCGGAAATTTTCATAATCCCCCTGCACCCAAGCGCGTCTCAATCCACTGTTCGGAATGTATTTGTTTTCCACCGAACCTTCATTCTCCGCTTGCGCCTGTGTCTGTGTCACAGCCGTCACATTCATGTCATGCTTGAAATTGAAGTTGTAATCTATGCGCGCATGTACATTCCAGTGATCATTTACCTCCATCGACGGTTCTAAGCGAAACGTCCCATACTGATAGGTCGACTTTTCCCTGATTCCGTCGTCTTCGTCGATATGGTTGCCATAACGATAGCGGAAAGTTCCGTTCCATTTCACCCGATCGGCATGCTTCTCAAGATTGCTCACACGAACGCCGAGATTGTTGAGCTCTTCGCTGAATTCCGCGGCAAGACGATCCAGCATTGCCTTGTCCGCGCCGGACGGATTCTTTGCCATAGCCTTTGCGGTCAACTGAGCCATCTCAAAGCGGGTGATCTCCCGATCACCGCGGAACGTGCCGTCGCCATAGCCTTCGATGACGCCGTCGGCAGCAAGCTGCGCCATTGCATCATACGCCCAATGGCCTGCCGGAACATCTGAAAACGGATTGGAAGCGGCAGCAGTCGAGCCGGCTGCTCCGATAACGAAAGCTGTCGTGAAAGCAGCCAAACTTTTATTCATGAAAATCCTCAAAACTGTTTCTATCAAAAAAGCCGAGACAGATTATAACACCCGTTTCGTCCGCGCGTCAATCTTCTCCCGGTTTTTTCATTTCAATCTCTGCCGCTTCCTTTCCATGTGCTCAATTTTTATTTCTGAGGTATTCATCTATGGCGGCAGCGCTTTTTTTCCCGCGCCCATTGCAAGGATCACGGTTGCGGCTCCCGTGACGATATCTCCTCCCCGACTTTGCGTGGCAAAGTCGGGTGGTAGCATGGATGTTATCGTTAATCAGGGCTAATTATCTTGATTTCCTCCAGTAAGTATCATATAATAATACTTACTGGAGGAAATATTATGATAAGGACTACGCAAGACCTGCTTTTGGAACTGTCTGAATACGGCACGCCAAAAACAAGGATACAACGTATGGTGAAGAATGGAACCTTGGTTAAAATAAGACGAGGGTTGTATGAGACTGACCCGAACGTACCGGCATATCTTTTGGCGGGTGTAGTCTGCAGTCCATCATACATTTCCTTCTCTTATGCGCTTTCCCATTATGGCTTAATCCCTGAACGGGTGGAGACTTGCACATCGGCTGCTTTTGGAAAAAGCCGCAGCAAGTTGTTTAAAACACCTGTGGGCAATTTCTCATACAGAGACATTCCTAAGGGGGCTTATCCGTATGGCGTTTACTGGAAACAGGAAGGAAAGTACAGTTATCTTATAGCATCACCTGAAAAGGCGATTTGCGATATGCTGTATATAAAGCCGCCTGTTGGAAACCTTGGAGCATTGAAAGAAATGCTTTTTGAGGATCTGCGTATAGACGAAAATTCTTTTTACAGTTTGGAGAAAGAAAAACTGCTGAAATTGACGGAACGATTTCATACGCAAAACATAAGGATGCTGGCTCGGCTGATTGGGAAGGGACTGACTTTCTTATGACCATAATTCGGGATATGCTGGCTAAATATGATTGCCGTAATGCTGCGGATTATCGGAATGCGCTTAAGGAAATCGTACAGGAAGTGGCTCTGTGTGGTATGAGTCACAGCGGTTTTTTTCAAATCGGGGCATTCTATGGAGGAACAGCGCTGCGTATTTTTCATGGATTGCAGCGGTTTTCGGAAGATATGGATTTTTCCCTGCTTTCCCCCGACAAAGGTTTTGCTCTGGAGGAATATCTTTCCGGGATGAGACTGGAACTGGAATCCGTGGGACTTCAAATGACGGTGGAACTCAAGCCCAAGACAAGGATAAGCCCTATACAATCTGCCTTCATCAAGGGCGGGACATGCATACAGATCATCCATATTACAGGGAATGAGGCAGATACCAAAGGTCTGGACAAAGGTGAGGTTTTGAAAATCAAAGTCGAAGTTGATACTGAGCCGCCGGCGGACGCATCTTATGAAATGAAATACGCATTGCGCCCTGTACCGTTTGCTGTTCGCCTTTACGATAAGCCGTCTTTGTTTGCCGGTAAGATTCATGCGGTATTGTGCCGCAGTTGGAATAATCGCGTAAAGGGACGGGATTTTTATGATTATGTCTGGTATCTTGCCAATAACACACCTGTAAATCTGTTGCATCTTCAGCGCAGATTGGAGCAATCCGGCAGATGGAATCACAGTGAGTCATTGACACTGCAAATACTAAAGGATATGCTGAAAGAGCGCTTTGCTGCAGTTGATTTTGATGCTGCCAAGAAAGATGTTATGGATTTCATTCACAATCCTGCGGAGCTTGATATATGGAGCGAGCCCTTTTTTTCTGCTATTAGCGATAATCTTATTGATGGACGAAATCCACGATGAAATCAAAACGCAGAGTATGCATTCATGTTTCGGATGCTATGAGAGGCGAAGGGGTCAAAACGACAGGCACTATCTCTGCAGGGTTCTTAAAATACTTGTTAGGGCAGGAGCCAAGCAAGTTTAAGCGAATATATCAATGAAAGTCCTGTAATTTACTGGATTGAGGTATTAATAGGCTATGGATATTGATATCATTTCATTT
>DOYB01000013.1 GCA_003518745.1 Selenomonas sp.
TGTACTTCGCCCATATCCCCGACCATCGTCCGGGTATCAGGTTCATCTGCTGCCGAATTTCCTTCGCCTTGGCCGTCAGCCGGTCTAACTCGTCCAGCTCCTTCATCCGCTCTTCCCTCGCTTTGTCCTCCATGTCCCAACGGGTGAGCATTTCCTGATATTCCTGTTCGCTTGCCATCAGTTCGTCCATTGTCATTTTGTCTCTCTTCCTTTCTGATATAATCCCCTATCTGACTTAAAACCATCTTGCTGGCCTCATTTACCGTAGCAAGGGTCTTTCGGACATCCACATTCTCCCAATCGTGAAGCATAAGCTCAAGACCAATTTCATCTTCAGCATCATAGCCCAGTCGCTCCATGATTACATAGGCCGTACTAAGGGCTGCAAGTTCCTTATCCTCTACCCACGGCAGCGCCCCGGTGTAGTTCTTGGCAAAATTGAGGATTCGCTGGGGCATGGATAGGTTACTGGGGCCGGGGAAGTGCTCATCCATATAGGCTTTGCATTTTTCCTCTTCATATTCCCATGTGAGCTTTTCTCCTTGATACCCTTCAGTAGCCGAGACATCAAAGACTTCCTCAACGTGTTCCTGATACTCGCTGCCTGTGATGATAGGGATAGGTCTGGCATTATCTGCCACCTTCCTCCCTAGCTTTTCCCAGATGGCCTTGGTGGCCACCGCACCACTGGCACCTGCCGGGGCATGGAAAAAGAGATTGATTTGCTGCGTAAGGCCGTACTTGTGGTACTTGCCCATGGTAGACAGGAAGTCGATATAGCGTTGCTGATTCGACTGCATGTCTAAGATGAAGCGGTCAGCTTCAGTCATTAGCGCATTTTTGCTTAACATAGATATGCCTCCTTAAAGTGATTTCATATCCATGTTAAATCTGCTTAGGGGTTGAAAAACTATACAATATTTTACTTTGAAGCATTTCCACTACGATAATAGCATATTAGAAAATAAATTGCAAGAATTTTCTGTCATTATTCCAAAAGAAGAGTTCCTTGACTAACCCTATTAAATAGGGTATGATATCAGAAAAGGAGAACTGAAATGCAGATATCACGAGAATTTATACATGGCAAGAAGTTTGACGAGCAATGGAAAGCTCTCGGTCTTAACGATGAACATCTTAAAGAGTTACAATCAACTCTGCTCGACAATCCGAAGGTAGGTGCAGTCATACAGGGAACAGGAAGACTGCGAAAAATGCGATTTTCCTATGGTAACAGAGGAAAATCACATTGTGCCCGTGTGTGTTATGTTGATTTTGAAATACATGGTCGAATTGTTCTTATCATGGTATTTGCCAAGAACGAAATGGAAAATCTCTCCAAGGCCGAACGTAATAGCTTAAAGATTTTGATTGAGCGTCTGGAAAAAAGTATGCAGAAAGGAGCATCGAAATGAGCAGGACTTATGATATGTTAGCGGATTCGCTGAATGAACTGATTACAGACTTCGAGGAAAATGATGGAAAAAATCTCTCTCATACTGTATTAACCGTTGATATTGCTCCAGCCCGCAAGTTCACCAGCGATGATATTCGCTCTATACGCAAAAAAAATCACTTAACTCAATCCATCCTTGCCAAATATCTCTGCGTAAGCAAAAAGACCATCGAAGCATGGGAATCTGGCAGGAACACCCCCAATGGACCATCCAGCCGTCTGTTGGAACTTTTAGACCGGCAAGCGGTGTCCATAGTTACAGCTTAAAAAACAGGTCTGAATCTTGTTGTTGATTCAGACCTGTTTTTTTCGTTAATACCATTAGAACCTCACAAAGCCCTTAGGCTCCGACTTCTCATAGAGCTTTTTTGACCTCGTGTTCCTGATACTCGCTGCCTGTGATGATAGGAATAGGTTTGGCATTATCTGCCACCTTCCTCCCCAACTTTTCCCAAATGGCCTTGGTGGCCACCGCACCACTGGTACCTGCCGGGGCGTGAAAAAAGAGATTGATTTGCTGCGTAAGGCCGTACTTGTGGTACTTGCCCATGGTAGACAGGAAGTCGATATAGCGTTGCTGATTCGACTGCATGTTGTTTTCAGCAGTTTGTCCTGCAGCGTTTCCAAAGTCAGGAAACATAAAAATCCTTGTTCAAAGGGCTTCATTCATATCCAACAGATATTTTCCCAGAATATAGCAGGAAAAGTGCTATGAATGTAGAAAGACTAAAAATAACTGCATAAGAAAGGAAACAGGTGTCCATAGGACTTAATAGGGAATCCGGTGCCATAGGGCAAAGCCGGAGCGGTCCCGCCACTGTAAGGTGGAGTCCTGCACATTTATGTCACTGGGGTATCTCCACTCTGGGAAGGCGTGCAGGATGATGAAACCGAGCCAGGAGAACTGCCTGTTTCAACGTCACCATTTAAGCAAGCCCTTGGTGTCTCGATTGCCTTGCTGGCTGCTTATGTACCTGCGAGCGATGGGGAGGGGATTGATTCAATGGGCTGGGAATATGTCCAGAGCGGCAATCCGTCTGCATTTTTGCAGGGAGCCGCTCTTTTTGTTTCTCGTTTTTTAGGGGAAGGGGGAGAATATGGTCAATAGGAAGTTTTTTCTTCGCGGAATGATTTTACTAGCGGCACTTTTAGCCAGTATGGTCCTGGCTGTTGCTTTGGGCTCGGTGGCCGTTGCGCCAGAAGTGATTTTGCAGGAACTGGCTGCATTTTTTGCGGGAACACCGCAGGATGCTTCGGCTGCGATGATTTTGTTTGACATTCGGGCACCGCGTATATTGTTTGCCGCTTTGGGCGGAGCCTTGCTGGCATTGACCGGGCTTTTGATGCAGACGGTTTCCCAGAATTATCTGGCTGACCCCTATATTCTTGGCGTTTCTTCAGGTGCCAGTACGGGCGCTGTGTTGTGCCTGGTTAGTGGCGCTGCACAGATGTTTGCGCCTTATGGTGTGTATGCAGGAGCTTTCCTGGGAGCTGCAGTGGCTACGGCTATTGTGGTGCGTCTGGCAGGCAATAGCGGCAGTCCCGTGAAACTGGTGTTGATGGGGATGGGCATTTCGGCGCTGTTTTCTGCTTTTACCATGTTGGCGATATATGGGGCAAAGGATGAGGCCCAGGTCAGGAGTGCCATGTTCTGGCTTATGGGGAGCCTCACGGGGATTCAATGGAGCATGGTACCCATTGCGGCGCTGATGCTTCTGATAACGATGCTGTTCATTTGGCTTCTGCGCCATGAACTGGACCTTATCCTGCTTGGCCGTAACGAAGCCAAGCATTTAGGTATGCCTGTTCAGCGCATGCAGCAGATGATTGTGTTGGTGTCCTCAATGGCAGTTGCCGTGGTGGTGGCTTTAGCGGGAATTATCGGTTTTGTGGGACTGGTGGTGCCGCATATTGCCAGAGTACTGGGAGATTCCCGTCATGGTGTGATGCTCTGGTTTACAGCATTGATTGGTGCCCTGGTAATGGTTTGGGCGGATGCTGCAGCCAGAAGCCTCTTTCGGCCGGAGGAACTTCCTATCGGCATTTTGACCGCTGTTTTGGGCGCTCCGGTGTTTATGTGGATTATCAGCAGAAAGTACAAGGAATACTGATATGCTTACCGTAAAAAATCTGACTTACAGAGTGGGAAAACAGGAAATTCTCTCCGGTATTCAGGCAGAATTTCAGGAAGGCCGCATAACGGCTATTGTGGGGCCAAATGGCAGCGGCAAGAGTACATTGCTGTCCTTTCTGGGCAGGGACAGGCCGAGCCAGGGAAAGGTGTTTCTGAAAGGACAGGATGTCAGCACTTTTGAGGCCAGGGAGTATGCCCGTAGGGTGGCTATTCTGCCCCAGCAAAGGGAGATGATTGCGGACTTTTTGGTAAAAGATGTGGTGGTTATGGGCCGCTTCCCGTACAAGCAGGGATTCCGTGACTATACGGAGGGAGATAGGAGGATTGCCCGCTCTGCCATGGAACAAGCGGGGGTCAGTTCTATGGCAGAGCGCCGTCTAAGCCACATGTCTGGCGGTGAGATACAGCGCGTGCTAATTGCCAAGACCTTGGCTCAGCAGGCTCCGCTGATGCTGCTGGATGAACCAACCAATCATCTGGATGTAAAATACAAATTAGCACTGATGAAAACCTTGCGCGCCTATGGCGGAACCGTGGTTATGGTTCTGCATGACCTCTCCCTGGCTGTGGCATATTGTGATGATGTGCTGGTGATGAAGCGGGGAAGGGTGGTAAAACAGGGAGAAGCAAAGGCGGTGCTGGAACCGACTTTGCTGGAAGAAGTTTTTGGCGTTCCTTTTGTGCGCTATGAGCATGAAGGACGTGTTTATTTGAATTATTGAAAGGACGTGTCGGTATGAAAAATTGGTGGAAAAAAAGTATCGCAGCTGGCCTCTGCCTTATAGCGCTGGCAGGATTGTCCGGCTGTGGCAGTGAAAAGCAGGCCGCCGCTCCGGACAAGAACCCGGGGTATCCCGTGTCCTGGACGGAAACGCTGGACGGCCAGCAGGTCAAGCAGAGCGTGGATAAATCCCCGGAACATGCGATTTCCATGTCGCAGGCAACCACGGAAATGATGCTGACTTTGGGACTGGAAAGCAAGATGGCGGGGACCGCAATGAAGGAAGAAGATATTTATCCGCCTCTTCAGGCTGCCTATGATAAGGTGAAAGTCCTTTCGGAAAAATGGCCTTCTTACGAGACTTTTATGGCTGAAAATCCTGATTTTGCCACGGGCTGGGAAGTTCCCTTCACGAAACGCGGCATTCCGGCAGAGCGGATAACCGCAAAGAACGTGCCCATTTTTGTTCCTTCCTCCATGCAGAAGCTGGATGCCAATCTGGATACCGTGTTTGAGGATATGCAAAAGCTGGGCGAAATTTTTGGCGTGAAGGATAAAGCAGATGCCTGGGTGGCTGACCAGAAGAAACTCCTTTCCTCCGTACAGGGCAAGATTGATAAGCTGCCCAAAAAGAAAGTTTTTGTCTACGATGCCAGCGACGGCAAGCCCTTTACTGCTTTTAAGGGATATACGACGAATATCCTGAAGCTCATCGGTGCAGAAAATGTCATGGAAAACGCCGGTGTGGATAAGACTTGGGCGGCTACCAGTTGGGAAAATGTGGTGGCAGCAGACCCGGAATATATCATTATTGCCGATTATAGCAACGGCGTGCGCAATGACGATGATTTCCAGCAAAAGGTGGCAACCATCAAAGGAAATCCCCAGTTGGCTAATGTGAAGGCAGTAAAGGAAAATCACTTTGTGAAAGTGAAACTTTCGGAAATCACCCCGGGCGTGCGTACGGTTGATGCGCTGGTACGCATAGCTGAACAAATTCATGGAATTTCTGTGAAATAAAATATTCCCGTAATGAGAAAAAATCAGGGCTATTGCAGTACAAATGCAATAGCCCTGATTTAGTTTTCCTTGCCTTCAAAGCCTGGGCATGTAAAGCACTACATGCTCAGGCTTTTTTTAGAATCGCATAAAGCCCTTCGGCTCTGACTTTTCGTAGAGCTTTTCCGACCTTGCAGTACGATGGTATGGGTCTTCGATGCTTATTTGTGCGGCCTGCACTTGCCTCCTGAAAGCCAAATCCTCGTTTTGTCTGATTTTCCCTTCCACAGCCTTGATGCTGGCGAGATTGCCAAGCAATTTGTTTCGCCGGACTGTCTCTGCTTCTACCATGGCCATAGCATCTGCTTTGGCTTGGTCAGCTTGCATTTCCCCTTCGGCGTTATTGCCGGCCTCCACAATAGCCGCTATGTTTGCCTGTTCACTGCTGGCCGTATCAATGAAGCCCTTGGCATTGTCTCCATAAATCTTGTAGATTTCGGCAGCGGCCTGATATTGTTCTTGCGCCTTAAAGGTATTCTCGTCCTCATAGCCTTCATCATTGCGGAAAATTCTGCTTTTCCAAAAATCCATTGTTCTCTCCCCAAGACTGCGGCTATTGGCGTCCGAATTCAGGCTGGCAAGATTTCTTTGAACAGTAGTCAAGATACTGTTATTCAAGGGATTTATGTTCTTGACTGTAATGCCAAATCTTTCCATGGCCGTAGACAGCCAGCTTTCCATATTCTGTGTGGCCATAATGGCCTTCATGTGTCTGGCATAATCATAGACATTGCCTCCCTGCCTTGCTAAATCCTTCAGGGCAAAAGGGGACGGGGCACTATCTGCATATGAAATACTGGTCATGCTGTAATAATTGGCCGGGTCATACGGTTCATCCACCCCAGGAACAACGTGAGCAAAACCTACTTTATATGCACCAATGCCACCGATGCAGCAAACGCATAGCACACTCAGACAATAAATCACTTTTCCTCGCTTCAAAATTTCTCACCTCCTCTCAGTAATCGGACGCAAAGAGCTTAAAGCCCAAACCGCCAAACTGCTTATTGATAAGTTTCTCCATGTGGTCTGCTATCAGGATAAAGAGCAGAACTAGCAGTAAAAGCTGGAAAAGCAAGGAAAGATTTGCCACACGACTGGTCTTATTTGCTCCATGATGACCTAAAATAGCCGCTTGATACTCATAAGCAGCCGAATTTTCCATGCCTCCCTCACCCTGATTCCACGCGCGACAAGCAGCTTCCCATGAGCCGTATTTATTGTAGTAGCCTTCAATTATATATCTTGCTACGTTATCCTGATTTTGTGGTGACCATGGATATTCTGTACTTGGCTCCGGGGCTGTATCTTTATCTCCGTAGGAACTCCAACGCGTGTAGTTCTCCCCATCATGGATAAGCGTGCCGCCATTATTCTCAAAATCTCTGCACCACCTATCCCAGTTGTTATAATGTCCATAGTCTATCTGATACGCCCCGTAATATCCCTGCCCATTGTCGCAATAGTAGTTGCCACCATAGGATTCCACGGCCCGAATGCGAGCCATGCAATCATCTTCACTAATGATTTTGGCAGTACTGCCGACCTCGGACACGGTAGTTTTTGTTTCGACCAAATCTCCCACCACAAGATTCTGCATGGTAAACTGAAGCATCACCGTGAATATTACAAAGAACATCAGGTTCAAGGAAGAAGCAAATATCCCATTGATGCCGTTAGAAGCCCATTTCCTTGTATGTTTCAGTCCGGCAAACATGAAATTTACGAATGAGAATAAAATGGTGAAGTAGAAAAACAGATATGCTTTGGCTACCTGTATGCCAATAATCATGAACAGAATGAGGAAAATGATTCCCAGCACAGCGCAGATTAAGCAAGTAAATCCCTCTGTGAACAGGTCAAGAAATCCATGCACCTTCAATGCTTCATTGATAAGGGGAACGATGATTTCCACACCCTTCTGCACAATCTTGGTCGGGTCTGAAACAGTCTGACCTGCTGTGTCCAAAGATTCTCCTACAGCCAAGGCTCCCAACTGCGGAAAACCTTCCAAGGCCAGATTACCGATGAAATCGCCCCAGTTCATCAACATAAAAATAAGCACTCCATAAATGATGATTTT
>DOYB01000043.1 GCA_003518745.1 Selenomonas sp.
GTCAAGGAGATTGCCAAGGGAAATCTGGATAGGAAGCTGATATTATCCACAGGTGACGAAATAGAGTATTTGGCAAATTGCATGAATAGTATGACCTCAGAGCTTAAGTCAGAGATGGAGCGAGTTGCCGTTGCAGCATCTGAAAGGGAAAGAACAGCCACCGAGATGAGGGTGGCAAGCAAGATTCAGCTAGCCTTGCTGCCGAATACCTTTCCCGCGTTTCCGGAACGGAACGAATTTGATATTTACGCGGCCATGAAGCCTGCCAAGGATGTCGGTGGGGATTTCTATGATTATTATCTTGTTGATGGAGATCACCTGGCTATAACAATAGGTGACGTTTCCGGCAAGGGAGTTCCAGCCGCGTTGTTCATGGCGGCAGCCAAGACACAGCTCAAGAATTTTATATTGAAGACGAAGAACGGCGAAGACTTGGCGGGAGCCATAGCCTGCGCGAATGGGCAGATTTGTGACAGTAATGAAGCAGGAATGTTTGTGACGGGATTTATAGGCATACTGCAGCTTACATCGGGCAGGTTCAGTTATGTCAACGCGGGAAACCTGCCGCCCTTCATTAAGCGCAGAGGCGCCGGTGCCTATGAATCACTGCCTGTGCCGACGCGGAAGACACCTATGGGCATGAGCAAAGACATTGCCTTTGAGGTTGAAGCCATATGCCTGCATGTGGGAGATAGGTTATTCTTCTTTACCGATGGTGTGCCCGAAGCTAAAAACAAGGATGGGGATATGTTTACGGTAGAGACGCTTCGTGTGATACTGAATCAAGCTGATGAAGGCTCCGCGCGTGACGTGATAGTCCGTGTGGAGAACAGCTTAAGCGAGCATATAGGTGACGCCGAGGATTCAGATGATTTGTCTATGATAGCTTTTGAATACAAGGGGCCTCAGATAATTGAAGCTGATAATATGGGAGGAAATGACAATGGATGATAATAAGCTGATTGAATTTGCCACAAGGGAAAAGGAAGACTGGCTCATGTGGGATATTTCAGGGCGGCTGGATCGTACAACAGCAGGCGAAGCCGCCGCAGAGGGCGAGAAGTTGCTTGAGACTACAGGCAAATTGATGATGAACCTGAAGAATCTGGAATATATCTCAAGCGCGGGACTGCGGGCAATTCTTGGCCTTGCGAAGAAAGCGGATTCGGCAGGGAAGGTTTTTTCTATCTGCGCTCCCTCCGGAATGGTCAAGCTGGTACTGGAGGAAGCCTCCATTGATGTGTTTGTTACTGTTTATGAGACTGAGGATGAAATGGAATAAAATCATTTCATTGTTTAACTGCTTGTTGTTGGGGGGATGCAGGATTGTGGTTGGGCCATAGCGTTGGACAGAGGATAATGGGACTGGCCGTGATTGGCAGTATTTTGACGACAGCAGTTATCTTGGGCTTGTCCTTTGGGGGACAGACTTTGCTGTATAGTGGACTGGCAAGCTGGGAATCATCGCTCAGAATATCCTCTGACAGCGAAGCAGACAGCATTTCAAGCGAGCTTGCGGAACGAAGGCTATTGGGGATGGCCAAGGTAAAGGCGCGTACCATTGATCTGACTATGCAGTATAACATTGACGATGTACGGATGACAGTGTACCAGTTGGCTCTGATGATGGAGCATCCTGAGCAATATCCCCGCAGAAATCTGCCGGACCCGCTGGTTCAGTCGGTTTTCCCCGAGGAAGGATATATCTACTACAGCCCGGATGTAAGATCAGAGAATAAGAAAGCCGAGCTTTCCGGGGAAATCGGTCTTATGTCGAATATTTCAGATGGACTGGTTGCCATGGTTAAGCGGGAGAAGGGAAAGCAGGCCGCGTTTTATGTGGCATCGGAGCATGGCTATCTTATCTGCTGCGATTCACTGTATGAGAATTATAAACCACTGGGATTTACAGAGGATTTCTCATCTCAGCATGACCCGCGAAAAGCCCAGTGGTATACCTTGGCCAAGGAATCCGGTGAAACTATCGTTACGGATTACTATGTTGGCGGTGACGGTTATCCCATTATAACAATAGCCATTCCCTATTACGATGACGGCGAATTCGCGGGGGTTGCGGGCGCCGATGTAAGTCTGCAGACATTTCAGGAGCAGATGAATGATGCCGTAATGGGCATTACAAATTTTAATTTTGCCATTAATGAAGAGGGCAAGCTGATGTTTTCCTCACGTCCTGAAGGCGCGCTCGCGTTAGATGGCGACTCAGACGATCTGCGTAATTCTGATGAAAAGAGCATTGCCGAGGCAGCAGCACGGATGATGGCGGGGGAAGAAGGCACCATACCGGTAATGGTGGATGGAGAGACATATTATCTGGCCTTTGCCCCAATTCCTTCTATTGGCTGGAGCTTCGGAACCCTTTTGGCTGCGGGGGAGGTACAGGCTCCCATGCAGGAAGCGAGATTGGCGTTTGCTGAGAAGATAAGCGCTTTTTCCGGCGCGGAAGAGCCTTTTTTTGACAGACTGGGCTCACAATCGCTTTGGCTGGCGGGCATATTGCTCCTGGTGATGCTCGCGGCCGGTGGGATGATGGCGGCGCGTTTTTCGCGTCCTATACATTTGCTGGCGGAAGGCGCAAAGGAGATTGCCAAGGGTAATCTGGATAGGCGCTTCGATATCAGGACAGGGGACGAGGTAGAGGAACTGGCTGATGGCTTCAATGTTATGACAGGCGAGCTGAAGGCACAGCTTAAACAACTTGCTGAGGTAACGGCTGAAAAGGAATGTATTGCCACTGAAATGAATTTAGCGGCTCTGATACAGACAAGCGCGCTTCCAAAGCTGCTGCCTGACGCATTTCGGGAAAAGCCCGTTCTCCTTTATGCTTCCATGCACCCTGCAAAGGAGGTTGGGGGAGATTTCTACGACTTCTATTTTACTGATGAAAATCACATTGTAATAACTATAGCGGATGTTTCGGATAAGGGTGTTCCGGCGGCATTGTTCATGATGATTGCCAAGATAATCCTGAAGAACAACGCCATGACCTCATCACCCGATGAGCTGGCAGATGTCGTCATGCGTTCCAACGACCAGCTCTACGAAGAGAATTCCGAGGATATGTTCGTGACGGTGTTTATAGGTCAGCTTAATCTTTTGACGGGGGAATTCATCTATGTAAACGCGGGGCATAACCCCCCGATGATACGCAGCAGCCGGCAGGGGGCCTTTGAATATCTTCCTCGGATGAAGAAGAGCCCCATGCTTGGGATACAGAAGGGCCTGCGTTACCAGCAAAGGAGTCTTTTCCTTGCTCCGGGGGAAACGGTGTTCCTGTACACTGATGGAGTTACGGAGGCCATGGATGAGTCGGGCAGGATTCTCTCTGAGGAGCGATTGGAGGCGGTCATGAATCGTCAGTCCGGGGAGACAGAGCCTAGGGAGCTTATCGAGTCTGTCAGAAGGGATATAGCTGACCATGTTGGGAATGCTGAGCAGTCCGATGATATTACGATGTTGGCGCTCAGATATATCGGCGCATCATCAAAAAAACACGAAAATGGGGAGATGTAGATGTCAAATCGCTGGGTTTGGGCAGAGATTGACCTAAAGGCTGTTGAAGGTAATTTGAGAGCCATAAGGAGCCATGTTAAGGCTGGTGTCCGTTTTTGCGCGGTGGTCAAGGCAAATGCCTATGGTCATGGGGCGGT
>DOYB01000239.1 GCA_003518745.1 Selenomonas sp.
ATATTGAAGCAACTTCGGTTGAGTCCGTGCTTGTTGCCGCTGCGGATGCCGTGTCTGCCGCGCGTCCGGGGGCAAGGCGTGAGAGCCTGGAATCCTATCTGAAGCGCTTGAAGCGTCTTGAGGAGATAGCGGAGTCCTTCGATGGTGTGGATAGCTGCTTTGCTATTCAGGCAGGCCGTGAGATTCGCGTCATGGTAAAGCCTGACAAGGTGGATGATATAGAGGCGGCAGGTATCGCCCATAAAATCGTTAAGAAGATTGAGGAAGAACTGGAGTATCCCGGACAGATAAAGGCAACTATCATTCGGGAGACCCGTGTTGTGGATTACGCAAAATAGGATGCTTGAAAGCGAGGGGATGTCGATGGATTTCCATGGGACCCTCGTTTTCTGCATGAAATAGTAAGGGAGGACTGTAGAATGTTGGGCTTTGGACGAAAAAAGAGACCTGATCCCGATGCGAGCCAGCTCCTGGCCACCATATTGGTCATCTATAATATGATTTCTACGGTTTCATATGATCCGGAAGACGGCATGATACGGTTATCCTTTGCGCTCAAGGGACAGCCTTCCGAGGGTGATTTCAAGGAATTTGCGGCGAAGTCCGTTGACAGCATAGAGGCATATCATCACCTGGAGGGCTTTGTCAATACCCGTGTTGAGATGTATATGGAGGGTGTGGGAGAGACATATTTCCTTCATGTGAAGCGGGATATGAAGACCTTGAGCAGGGGTGAGATATCAATACTTACCACCCTTGTGGAGGAAAGCTTTTCCAATTTCCTGATAATCGACGATATCGGAGGCACTGCGGATGCTGATTTTATTTTAATGCAGGAGGATCGATTGGATCAGATGCTTGGTATGGCGCGTCAGATGACCATACCGGACAGATTGGTGGGAATTCGTGAACAGGAACGAGTTGTGGTATACGCAAAGTAGAGCCGTATGTATTTTTGACGACTTTCATGTATTATAAAACGAGGCGATGCTGAGTTGAAAATCATGTTGGTGGGAGATGTCATAGGTAATCCGGGAAGGCGGGCTTTTAGGGAACATACGCCAAGACTCAGAAAGGAATATGGCATTGATATCGTAATAGTAAACGGTGAAAATTCCGCCGGTGGCAAGGGGATAACAAGAAAATCCCTGGATGAGCTTTATCAGGGCGGCGCGGACGTGATAACCTCAGGGAATCACGTTTGGGATAAGAAAGACGTGCTGGAATTCATCGATATGGAGCCATTTTTGCTTCGCCCGGCCAATTACCCCTGCGGTGTGCCCGGAAAGGGGTGCTGTATATATCCCTTCAGGGCCAAGAATATAGGGATAATGAACCTTTCGGGAAGGGTGTTCATGCCGGCCTTGGACTGTCCGTTTCAGAAGGTTGAGGAGCTTCTTCGCGAGTTGGAGTCCCAGTGTGATGTGCTTTTGCTGGATTTTCACGCGGAGGCTACATCGGAGAAAGCCGCTATGGCGTGGTATCTGGACGGACGCGTTAATGGAGTGGTGGGGACACACACACATATCCAAACCGCGGATGAAAGAATCCTGCCCGGCGGAACGGCTTTCATTACTGATCTTGGGATGGTTGGCCCCATGGATTCCATCCTTGGTGTACGGACTGATATTATCATACGGAAATTTACTGACGGCATGCCGGTGCGTTTTGAACTGGCATCGGGACCCAATGTGTACTCGGCTCTTGTGATAGAGGTCGATGATTGTACGAACCGAACTGTAGGACTGGAGAGAATTTTATTTTACGAAAAATCCATCACATGAAGGATTTTCACAAAATTTGAAGAATATATCAGTCATCTGGGAGTGTTTTCGGTGTATAAAAAGGGGCGTGTGCAAGATGGAAGTCTTGAAGGTGTCTGCAAAATCCAACCCAAATTCAGTTGCCGGGGCGTTGGCCGGTGTTATTCGAGAGAATGGCAGCGCTGAAATGCAGGCCATTGGTGCCGGTGCGCTGAATCAGGCAGTAAAGGCAATTGCCATCGCACGCGGCTTCGTGGCGCCACACGGTGTGGATTTGATTTGTGTTCCGGCCTTTACGGATATCAAGATTGAAGGCGAGGAACGCACGGCTATAAAGCTGATTGTTGAACCGAGAGACAATAGATGAAGTGTTGGGACTCGTATAAGAAGTACCGATGCTGTAGACTATTTCATGGTGATTCAAAGGGAATCCAAGGCAGCCTTAGTGGGTGTTTTCCTGCGGATTTCTGATGGGAGTGTTTTGGGATGCCAAGCGATTTGCATATGCATACGTTTTTTTCCGATGGCAGGCTGTCACCGGAGGAACTCGTTGCAGCCGCAAAAGCAGCCGGATTGAAATATATTTCGATTTCTGATCACGATACGGTGGATGGGGTTGTTCACCTCTATGAAGAGGGCCTATATCCTAATCGTGGGATTCGCATAATACCGGGAGTAGAGTTCAGTGCCCATCATCCTGAGCGGGAGATACATATACTGGGCTACAATGTGGACATTTTTCATCAGGGGCTTCTGGAAAAGCTGAATGATGTGATGGAGGCTCGGTGGAGCCGGTTTTCGGAGATAGTGGACAAGCTCAGGGCACAGGGGTATTCCATCAGTGAGGCTGAGGTGCTGAAAATAGCCGGTTCCAGTAAATCCATAAGCCGTTCGCATATTGCCCGTGTGCTGGTGAAGAATAAGTGTTTTTCAACAGTTCGCGAGGCATTTGAAAAGATGCTGGAAAAGGGGCAGCCTGCCTATGTTCCCCATTATCGCCTTGAGGTGGAGGAAATAATAGAGTTGATTCATGAGGCGGGAGGCATAGCGGTACTGGCACATCCAAAGCTCGTTAAGGACGACGAGCTGGTGGAGGATGTGTTGTCCAGAGGCATTCAGGGTATTGAAGTCTTTTATCCGCGTCATGATGAAGAAGATGTGAAGCGCTATATGGCCATGGCGGAGAAATACAACCTGTTGGTCACGGGAGGATCTGATTTTCATGGCTTCCCCACACGCTGGCCTGATGAATTGGGAGTATTTACAATAGATGATTGCTGGGCGGAGAAGATTTACCGCCCGGAGCAGAAGTGAGGGGCTGCGCGGAAATATATTTTATACAAGTATATGTAAAATTTATTTCGTAACGGTTCCGAGTAATTCAAGAATCTATCGGAGTGTGCTGATATGGACGTTATCGCTTTAGTTGGTCCCAGCGGGACGGGAAAGAGCCATCGTGCGTTGATGGTGGCTCAACGCCATAATGCGGATGCGATTATTGATGATGGCATCCTGATAAAAGATGGGAAGATTATAGCCGGTAATTCGGCAAAGAAGGAAAAAAGCAAGATTATGGCTGTGCGGAGGGCTATTTTTGTGCTTCCGGGTCACGCGGAGTCCGTGCGTGAGGCAATAAGCCAGGTTGAACCGCATAGGATATTGATTTTAGCAACCTCGGAAAATATGGCGCAGAAGATAGCCAAGAGGCTCCAGCTTCCGCCGATAGCAAAGATTGTGCGTATCGAGGACATTGCCACAATGGATGAGATGGCGGAGGCCAGGTTCCATAGGCTCAAGGAAGGCAAGCATATCATACCGGTGCCGACTATTGAGCTGAAGCCGCATTTTTCGGGATACCTCATCGATCCCTTGCAGTCCTTCTTCAAGCGTTCCCGTACCAAACGCCGGCGTCTGGGAGAAAAGTCCATAGTTAGGCCCGTGTTCAGCTATTATGGAAAGCTTGTTATCGATGATTCCGCCATACAGGCTATCGTCAGCAGTGTTGTGAAGGCCAAGTCCTTCGTAAGCAAGGTGGGTTCTATCCGGGTCAAGCACCTCTTCAAGGGTGATGAGGATTGCGGGCTGGATATTTCCTGTGAAATCGTGTTGACATACGGTAATCATATTCCGACTTTAATTTCCCAGACCCAGCAGAGGGTAAGGGAGGCGGTTGAGTTTATGACAGGAATGATAGTCCATGAAATAAACATAAACGTGCGTACGCTATATGTTAAGGCATGATGATGTAACGTCCCTGCCGGGGTAATTGATATCCGGCAGGGACGTTTGCTATCTGCCAAACTATTTGCAGGGGGGAAGGGAAATGCTGCAGGTATATACGGGAAATGGAAAGGGAAAAACAACAGCGGCCGTAGGTCTTGCTATAAGGGCATTGGGGGCAGGGATGAGGGTCTATATGATGCAGTTCATGAAGAGCCTGGCTTATAGTGAACAAAAGATACTTCAGGACTTTTATCCCCGTCTGGTGCTTGAGACAAGCGGAAAACCATTCTTTATTGCCAAAGAAGGAATGCTTACCGAAGAGGAACGCGAAGCATGGGGGGATGACGTGGTAATCTTTCCGAAGGGGAATCCTCCAAGGGAATATGTGGATTGCTTGACAGCCGGCTTTTCGGCAGCCAGGCAGAAGATATTGTCGGGGCAGTTTTCCCTGGCTGTTCTGGATGAGCTGAATGTGGCGCTGTTTTTTGGCCTTATTGAGAGAGAAAAGGTGGAAAGGCTTTTGTCAGATATCCCTGACAGTGTGGAATTGGTAATAACGGGCAGGGGGGCACCTGACTGGCTGCTGAAGAGGGCTGATCTGGTTACGGATATGCGGGAGATAAAACACTATTACTCGAAAGGTATAGAAGCACGCGCAGGCATAGAGAACTGAATAAAAAATTTTTTTTAATGCAGGATTTTTTGCTGCTTTGGAGAATAGGGAGAGTAAGGTTAACAACAGAACTCATAAATATTTAGGAAGGGAAGATTATTATGGAAATGCTGATAGGTTTTGTTGTGCTATTGGCGTGTCTGGTTGTTGGTGTCCGTCATGGAGGCATTGGCCTGGCTGTCATAAGCGGTATCGGTCTTCTGATTTTTACCTTCGGTTTCGGTTATAAGCCGGGCAAACCGCCTGTGGACGTTATGCTCATCATTATGGCGGTGGTCACCTGCGCCGGGTTCCTGCAGACCTCAGGCGGTCTCACTGTTATGCTGAAGTACGCGGAAAAGCTGCTTAGGAGCAATCCAAAGCATGTTACGATCATAGCCCCTCTCACTACTTGGTTCCTTACGATTCTCTGCGGCACAGGCCATGCTGTTTATACATTGTTCCCCATCATTTATGATGTTGCCATCAAGCAGGGAATCCGCCCTGAGCGGCCAATGGCTGTGGCTTCTGTGGCATCACAGATGGGTATTTGCGCGTCTCCGGCATCGGTGGCAGTGGTTTCCATCGTGGCTTTCCTGGCCGCGGCGGGCAGCGATTACTCACTGCTGCAGGTGCTTATGGTTTCCATCCCGGCTACGGGTCTTGGCGTATTTTTTGCCGCGCTGTGGAGCTATCGTCGTGGCAAGGAACTTGAGGATGACGAAAGATTTCAGGAATTCATCAAAGATCCGGAAAACAAAGCCTATGTTTATGGTGATACTGAAAGCCTTTTGGACAAGGAACTGCCCAAAGAGTACTATCGTGCCATGTACATTTTCCTGGCCGGTATAGTTGTTATTGCTATTCTCGGTAATTCGGCCTCTATTTTCAAATTGACGGGTATTCAGCTATTGCCGCAGTTCCCCAATGATAAGGGTGTAATGAAGGCAATTTCCATGGTACAGGTTATCCAGATGGTTATGCTGTTCGTGGGCGCGACAATACTCATAAGCTGCAAGGTGAAGGCAAAGGAAGTGGGCAACAGCCAGGTGTTCCGTTCCGGTGTTGTGGCTCTCGTGTCTGTTTACGGTGTAGCCTGGATGGCAGATACGTTCTTTGCTGCTCATATGGCATTCTTGAAGAAATTCCTTGGGGATGCTGTACAGACTTACCCCTGGGCATACGCGGTGCTTGCGTTCCTGACCTCTAAGCTGGTTAATTCACAGGGAGCCGCTATCGCCATAGTGGTTCCGATGGCACTGAATGTGGGTATGGATCCGGTCTTGGTTCTTTCCTTCATCTCTGCCTGCTATGGTTACTTCT
>DOYB01000206.1 GCA_003518745.1 Selenomonas sp.
GGTGCCCATTCGCAATAAATTTCATCATACTTAACGGCTTCCTCGGTAATTTCGGTACTTGGAGTTCCGGGATAGCTGGATACGAAGCATACGCCGGCTTCGTAAAGCCCCCGGGCAATGGCCTTGTTGCCCAACATCAATGCTTTCATGATTACCCTTCCTCACTCTCAACCTGTTTTTCAACCAAATTATCCGCACCATAGCGTTTCCTGAGAACAGGCTTCTCGATTTTTCCTGTGGCATTCCTCGGTACAGGCTCAAAAATTATCTTCTTGGGACGTTTATAACGTGGCAGCTCCATGCAGAAATCGTTGATTTCCTCTTCGCTGCACTCAACGCCATCCTTTAATTCTATTATAGCGGTGCTGATTTCACCAAGCCGCCTGTCTGGAAGACCTATGATAGCGACATCCTTGATTTTCTCGAACTTGTGGAGGAAATCCTCAATCTGGACAGGATAGATATTCTCACCGCCGCTGACGATAACATCCTTTTTCCTGTCAACAAGGAAATAAAAGCCATCCTCGTCCTGCTTTGCCATATCCCCCGTCAGCAGCCATCCATCCTTCAATACCTCGGAGGTGGCCTTCTCATCGTTGTAGTAGCAGGTCATGACACCGGGACCCTTTACGCAGAGTTCCCCAATCTCTCCTTTGGAAACGGTATTTCCATCAGGATCGATTATCTTGCATTCCCAACGATAGCCGGGAACTCCGATGGCGCCGACCTTATGAATGTTCTCTATGCCAAGATGTACACAGCCGGGCCCGGTGGACTCGGAAAGCCCATAGTTGGTATCGTAATCGTGGTGCGGGAAATATTTTTTCCAACGACGGATAAGGCTTGAAGGAACAGGCTGCGCCCCAATGTGCATGAGCCTCCACTGGGAAAGCTCATAATCCTCCATTTTCAACCTTCCGCTGTCCAGGGCATCTATTATATCCTGGGCCCAGGGAACCAGCAGCCAGACAATCGTGCACTTCTCCTGGGAAACAGCATTCAAAATGATTTCGGGCTTTGCCCCCTTCAACAGCACTGCCCTGCTCCCTGCCACAAGACTCCCCATCCAGTGGAACTTTGCTCCTGTGTGGTAAAGGGGTGGAATGCAAAGGAACACGTCATCCCTTGAAGTGGCATGGTGCTTCTGCTCCATCTGAGCAGCCTGTGTCAGACTCTGATGCTTGTGAAGTATGGCCTTTGGGAAACCCGTGGTGCCGGAGGAAAAATATATCGCTCCATAATCATCATCGGTGATGGTGGGCACATCCGGTTTAGTGCTTGGGCAGTCCGCAACCATCATGTGATAGCTCTCAGCAAAGCTGGGGCAGTTGTCCCCCACGTATATGAGAAGCCTTCCCTTTGAAAGTCTTTCTGCATTCGCCTCGATACGGCCTATGAATTCAGGTCCAAAGATAATTACATCTACCTCGGCCAGTTCGGCACAATAAAGGATTTCCTTCGCGTCATACCGGAAGTTGAAGGGAACGGCGATGGCTCCCGTCTTAAGAACCCCGAAATAGATTGGCAGCCACTCAAGGCAGTTATACATGAGTATGGCAACCTTTTCTCCCTTGCATACCCCGCGTTGGAGCAGCAGGTTGGCGCAACGGTTCGCCTTTTCGTTAAAGACACTCCATGTAATCTCACGACGATAAGGTGCAAAGGAATTGGACTCTATGAGACTGTATTCCTTCCAACTCATACGTCGATTATCCGGTTCTGCCGGATTCAGCTCCACAAGGGCGACCTCATCGCCATAAAGCTCGGCATTTCGCTCAAGGTATTCCATTACAGGCATATCAAAGCTTCTCCTTTATACTACTCATAAAAAACTCAACACCCTGTTATTCTTCGACATTTATTTAATTATTCCTTCTTACGTACGAAACTACAACAAAAAAGCTCAAGCAAAGCTTGAGCAAATATTCATGGTGCGGTTGATGGGACTTGAACCCATACGTCTTGTGAACACTACCCCCTCAAAGTAGCGCGTCTGCCAATTCCGCCACAACCGCGATATTAAGTTGTATGCAAACACCAAAGAAAAAATGGTGCGGTTGATGGGACTTGAACCCATACGTCTTGTGAACACTACCCCCTCAAAGTAGCGCGTCTGCCAATTCCGCCACAACCGCATGCAAATCAAAAAAAATGGTGCGGTCGAGAGGACTTGAACCTCCACGGGGTCGCCCCCACTAGCGCCTGAAGCTAGCGCGTCTGCCATTCCGCCACGACCGCATATGATATTAACCTCGAAGCAATTTGGTGCCGAGGACCGGAATCGAACCGGTACGGTTGTCTCCAACCGCGGGATTTTAAGTCCCGTGCGTCTGCCAGTTCCGCCACCCCGGCAGGAAGATTATTCACAAAGAATAGTGGAGCGGGTGATGGGAATCGAACCCACGTGACCAGCTTGGAAGGCTGGGGCTCTACCATTGAGCTACACCCGCATCTGGTGAATTCAGCCCTTGACCGAACTCACTTGGCTATAATAACATCATAACAAGGTTATGTCAAGCAAAATTTGAAAAAATATGAGATAGATGTGGAACACTATTTCATGCGCATTATATGCTAGTATTTCTGTATAATGAGCGATGGAGTATGACACCAAGGGAAATGGAATCAAAGATTGAAGAAATATCACAAACTGAAGCCTCAAAATCAATTTGAAGAATGGAAGGTAACCTAATATGGCAAAATTCTACCCAACCAT
>DOYB01000065.1 GCA_003518745.1 Selenomonas sp.
AAGATGACGATGATGAAGATGACGAAGATGAAGATGACGATGATGAAGATGACGATGATGAAGATGACGAAGAGTACGAGGATGATGATGAGGGCGACGATGAAGAGTATGAGGATGAGGATGAGGATGAGGATGACGATTACGAAGACGATGGTGATGATGGGGATTACGAGGATGATGAATGAGCCTCGGATTGGTGTTGCGTAAAGGCAGATAGATGATTTTACCCCCAAGGCAGATGCGTTGTTTGTCTGCTTTGGGGGTAATTCTATATCAGGTATTTCATTTCAGCACGATATCACACTCAAACATTCGGAGCCAAGGATTCTTGACCTTGAAGTCCTTTAGAATGCTGAGACGCGGCAAGTTTTTTTTGGCGAAGTCCCGTGTCAGTTCGGTGTTCCTTTTCTCCGCGAAGGAGAGCTTATCCTTCAGGGAAATATAATATTCAGGTTTGCCGAATCGTCGAACAAGCTCGTTGCCGACGATTGTGCGGACATTGGCCTGATAGGCCCAGTCGTCCAGATATCGTGTCGCCAGCAGTCTATTCATGCCATCTTTTTTCATTTTTGGCGCTAGCATGCCGGTACCCAGAGCAAAGCCCGTGGAATTGGTTGCCGTGTTCCAGCCGGAATAGGCTTTGAGCTTGAACAAAAGGTCTTTTTTTCGCAACAGATTCATCAACGCGTTATCAGCGCCGTTGTAATACTTTATATCGGCAATACCTACGGGATATCCTTTCTTCACAAGGTTCTCAACCATATCGGCAAAATATTGGGTGTCGGCATCAGCCTTCAGGTCAGGATGGAATTCACTGCCGTCGGGCCAAGGGTTATGGCCGCCCAATGTATTTCCGTTTTTCTCCGTATTTACCAGCAGCACGAAATCTGCCTTGGCCGGATCAGATACCTTGAGTCCGCCCGCGATGGCAAGGGACGCGTCCAATGAGGCAGAGATTTTCTCATCGGAAAAAGCCGGTACTGTATCGCCGCCCATTCCTTCATTGTAACCTATATAGACGGAAGGGTGCTTTTTTGTCATGTCATTGACGGCACGTGTAAAAAGCAGGAGATTGAACTCATCTATGCCCGGCATGGACTGGAATTTCGTCTTAGGCAGGTCGTTTTTCGTCGCGTACGCAAGAATTTCCCGGTTTTCACGATGAGTCTGGCAAAGTGGGGCGTTGTCGTCCCGGCCCAGAATCAGATAGTCAATTACGCCGTCACGGGCATAATCCATAAGCTTTTTTGTAGCAGAGAGATTCTTGGCCCTGCGGAACGACCAATCCTCCAGATATTCCGAGGGAATGGTTTTTTTATACCCATCCATTTCCATTTTCTCTTCACGGGAGAGCCGCGTTATTTCCTGCTTGTCCGCAAGAGCCGAATAAAGGAAGAAATCTGTGCCGTATTTTCCGTAATAATCGGGTTCCTCGATATCCCCTTCAGTTCCCTTCGAGGGTGTTCTCATCAAGGAATCGAAGATATAGACTCGAAGGGATGGATTGGCCGCGCGGAGCGCCTGAAATTTTTCAAGACGTTCTGTCAGCTTCTCCTGGGAGACATGGTGTTTTCGGGACGGAATCAGTCCGCCGTAAAGCATGGAGTCGGAGGCGATGACAGCGTAGCGGGCATCCGGAGCATTTTTTTCCAGCCATTGCCATAGCTCGTCGGGATGTCCATCACTGGTGGCATTGCTTAGAAGTTCTTGGGGCGGTACAATCATTTTATAGCCTGCCTGCCGCAGCACATCCACTGTCTGCTGATAGGAAATTGGCCTGTCATCGTGGGGAATAAATAAAATTCTTTCAGCCGCGGCACCGGCGACGGATGGCAGTATAAAGAACATTGACAGAATAAAAGAGAACAGTCTTTTTATGAAGCGCATAGATAGCTATTCCTTTCTAAGTGTGAACTGCAATATACCGATTATATCACAGCATGGAAATCCTTGTGAAGACAGGCACAGTATTATCTATAGCCTGCGTGGGCGTTTGAAAATGGTAATTTGAGTGAAATCCAATTGAAAAATTTTTTGAGGAAAATTTTTACATTTTTTTTGTAGTGGTGTAATATGGAAGTGTTTGAAAGGATGTGGATTGATATGCGCAGTGAAATAGATAAGGATATTGTATTGGAAGGCGTCTTGGATGAATTTGGGAAACTGGCGGAAATTCCTAGGATGTCGGGTCACGAAAAGGCAGTGAGTGATTTCCTTATGGATTATCTGAAGGGACTGGGGTTCCAAGTCGTGCAGGATGACGTGTTCAATATCATTGTGGACAAGCCGGCCACCAAAGGTATGGAGCAGGCTCCTCTTACTATCCTCCAGTCCCATATGGACATGGTGTGTGTGGCTGATGAAGGCCGCCCCTTCGACCCATTGAAGGATTCAATTCGTTTGATAAGGGATGATGAATATCTACGTGCGGATGGTACCAGCCTTGGCGCTGATGATGGTATAGGAGTCGCGGAAATAATCTATATCCTTAAGAATTGTGAGAAGCATGGTCCCCTCAGAGCTATCCTTACCGTGGACGAGGAGCGAGGAATGACAGGGGCAGAGCATCTGGATAAGAAGTATCTGGCAGATGGGAAATTCCTCATTAACTGCGATTCTGAGAACTATGATGAGCTCACCATCGGATGCGCGGGGAATGTCACAATCGAGTTTTCTAAGTCATTGTCCTTTGAGAAACCGTCCTGCGGGAATGCTTATAGGATAGAGTGGAGGGGGCTGTGTGGCGGCCATTCAGGTGAACGAATCGGGGATGGCAGGGCTAACGCGATACGCCTCATGGCACAGACCCTGACGGAGCTTCAGAAGCTGGGCAGAATTGAACTTTCGGCTTTCAAGGGAGGAAAGGCCTATAATGCCATACCGGACAGCGCGGAGGCCGTTATTGTGACGGATATAGGCAAGGAGGCTATGGAAGCTTGTCTCGCCCGTTGCAGGGAAACAATGGGCAGCATATATGGGGATGTGGAGACTAAGGGAGTTCTGTCCGGAGTGGAAACCGAAATGCCGGAAAAGGTCATGTCACGGAATGACTGCCACAGCAGTCTGCAGCTTATGACGCTGATTCATTCAGGCGTGTACGCAATGTCCAATTCTGTTCCGGGACTTGTGGAGACCTCTGCCAATATGGGAGTTGCCAGGACTGAGGAAGGAAAGCTGAAGCTTTGTGTATTGCCTCGCTCCGCGGTGGATGGCAAGCTCGAGGAGTTCTGCGACATGGCTGGGAGCCTTGGGGAGCTTACGGGCTTCGAGGTGACTCATACACCCATTATTCCTGGGTGGAAGGAGCGCTCAAACAGCAAGCTTGCGGATATAATGAAGCAGATATTCGAAAGCCGGAACCATATCCCCATGAAGGTTGGGGCGATTCACGCGGCAGTGGAGTGCGGATGGCATTATAGCAAGAATCCCGATTTGGATATCGTTTCCATTGGTGTTACAACCGTGGATATCCATAGTCCCAGGGAGCGAGTCCTGCTAAAAACCATACGTCCTCAGGTGGAGCTAATACAGGATACATTAGCTGAAATAGGTGAAATGTGATATCGGGGCTTTTCTTTTGTTCGATTGTGCTATAGAATTAGGTTTGTTGGATAGAGAGAAGGGAAAGGCAGAATATGAAACAAAAGTCGACAATACTTGAAATACCATATGGAACAAGGGATTTTCTTCCTGAAGAAGCAGCAGCCAAGAGATGTGTGGAGCATCGTCTTTCCAAATTGTTCGCAGGCTGGGGCTATGAGGAAGTGGTAACACCAACGCTGGAATATTTGGATACTCTGACGATGGACAGCGTGCGATCCTTGGAGTCAAGGATGTTTAAGCTGTTTGACCGGGATAACCGTACCCTCGCGCTTCGTCACGAGATGACTACGCCCATCGCGAGACTGGCAGCCAGCCGCTTGCGGGAGCATGCAATGCCCATGAAGCTGTCCTATATCAGCAGTGTCTTTCGATATGAGCAGACGCAGACGGGACGCCAGTGTGAATTCTACCAGGCAGGTGTAGAGCTGATGGGCGAGGGGGCTGCCGCTGCTGACGCGGAGGTTATTGCCTTGGCGGTGGAGGGACTTCGTTCCTCAGGGCTGAAGAATTTCTCGGTTGGTCTTGGGCAGGTTGACTTTGCCAACGGAGTAATGGAACAGAATCAGCTCAATGCGGATCAGCGTGAAGCGCTGAAGTCTGCCATGGAACATCATGACATAGTAGGTCTGGAGGCTCTGGTGGACTCCATCGGCCTTCAACAGCAGGCCGCCGATACACTGAAGGCCATACCAAAGCTTCACGGAGGTAAGGACGTACTGGAACGCGCCTATAGTATGGCGCTCAGTGAGCAGAGCAGGAGAGCCTTGGATAATCTGTCGGAAATCTACAGATTGCTGGAAAGCTACGGTGTGGCAGATTACGTTACCTTTGATTTGGGTATCATAAGGGATTTCAGCTATTATACGGGAATGGTTTTCGAGATTTATACACCGGGGCTCGGTTTCCCGCTTTGCGGCGGAGGCCGTTACGATCATATGCTTTCGGATTTCGGTATGGCTTGCCCGGCCACAGGCTTCGCCCTCGGTATCGAGAGGATTCTGCTGGCGCTGAAGCGGCAGCAGCTTGAGCAGCCCATGCAGCCCAGGGATATTTATGTGGGCTATGCGCCAGGCAAGGCAGATGAAGCGGTGCGTACAGCCATGACATTGCGTAAGGAGGGCAAGTCTGTGGAGCTGGCTCTTTGTCCTCAGACGGAGGCGGAAGCGAAGAAGCTTCAGGATATTAAGGGCTATCGTGAATTGAGATACATTTCATGAATCAGCGTGTGAATCAGTTCTTCAGGGCGATTACCGCTAAACTTGGAGAGGAGGATCATGCCTTTATTGGCAGGTACCTTTCACCTGATGAGGCGGAGCTGTTTTTTGGAATGCATGTCGCAGACCAATATCATGCACTGAAGGTTGCCTATACTGCGGGGGATTTTGCCTCCGAAGGCAATTTGCAGGTGGATCAGGACCTCCTTATTCGAGGGGCATTGCTCCACGACATAGGCAGGAAAAAGGGGGATCTGGATATACTTGGAAAGGTGTTTTCGGTTCTGATGGATGCTGTTTTCCCATATACCTCGAGAAAACTGGCCTGTGAAGGCAATAAGGGGCCTTTTGGAAGGCTGAGACACATGATGTTCGTATATTATAATCATCCGAAAATAGGAGCAGATATCCTACGCGGAAAGGGTCTACGCAGGGAGGCTGAAATGGCGGAAAAACACCATATGCCCGAGGCGGTGGATGACTCTTGGGAGCTTCGTTTGCTCCGGCGCGCGGATGAATTGAATTAGAAGGTTTCGGAGGAATTCTATGAACGCGGATAATATGGAATATTTGACCATAGCACTGCCAAAGGGAAAGCTGTTCAAGCTTTCCATGGATCTGTTTTCCCAGATTGGCTATACGGCAGAGGGCTTGACGGAGAAATCAAGGAAGCTGGTCATCACCAATGAGGAAAAGAAGCTTAAATTCATAATAACCAAGACTGCTGACGTTCCCACTTATGTGGAGTATGGCGCGGCGGACATAGGCATTATCGGTAAAGATGTGCTCATGGAGTCCGGCAAGGATGTATATGAGCTTTTGGATATGGGCTTCGGAAAGTGCCATCTGATGATGGCTGTGCCGAAATCACAGCGCAGGGAGAAGCTGACGGACTATGCCAATACCCGTGTGGCCACTAAGTTCCCGCATATTGCGGAAAGCTTCTTCAATGCTAACGGTATGCAGATGGAATATATAAAACTCAATGGTTCCATTGAGCTTGGGCCTATAGTGGGGCTTTCAGAGAGCATAGTGGATATCGTGGAAACGGGAACCACTCTGAAGGAGAACGACCTGGAGGAAATAGCTCATATCATGGACGCTACAGCGCGGCTCATTTCCAACAGGGTGAGCTTCAAGTTGAAGTTTGACCGTATCAATGCAATGGTTGAGGATTTGAAACGCCTTTTGTAGCAGGTTATGCCGGTATTCCCCTCGGCGTGGATTTTGCGGATGTAGAAAGCGGGGCAGGAAATGAGAATTGTCAAGGCAAGGGAAGTAGGAGAGGGCGGAGTTGAACGCCTTTTGCGGAAAAAAGCATTCGATGAGGTAGAATTGAGTCCCGGTATTCGGGAAGCAAATAAGAAGCTCTTTGGTAGGGATATGACCGCGGCTGAATTGGTTCGTACTATAGTTTCAGAGGTCAGAGAAAAGGGGGACGAGGCGGTTCTCAAATATTCAGGACTCTTTGACGGCGCGGAATACAAGGCTGAGGAACTGTTGGTTTCGGAGGCTGAATACGAGGCCGCGGCAGGTGAGGTTGACACTGAGGTAATGGAATCCCTTCGCAGGGCCGCTGAAAATGTACGCCGCTATCATCAGGAGCAGAAACCGAACTCATGGATTACCTACAGGGATCATGGCTCTATACTTGGACAATCTGTGATACCATTGGACAGGGTGGGCATATATGTACCCGGTGGTACCGCGGCCTATCCCTCCTCCGTCATTATGAACGCAGTGCCTGCGGCTGTTGCAGGGGTGAAGGAAATCATTATGATGGTTCCCCCTAAGAACGGGAAAATCAATCCCTATGTGCTTCTGGCGGCACGAGAGGCCGGAGTCAGCAGAATCTATAAGGTGGGGGGAGCTCAGGCAATCGCGGCGATGGCCTTCGGTACTGAAACTATTCCGCGGGTGGATAAGATTACCGGGCCGGGAAATATTTTCGTGACTCTTGCGAAGAAAGAGGTTTACGGCCATTGTGATATTGATATGCTGGCAGGGCCCAGTGAGATTCTGATTGTAGCTGACGAATCGGCAGATCCTGTTTACACGGCAGCCGATATGCTGAGTCAGGCTGAACATGACCCGCTTGCCTCCAGCATTGTTATTACCGATTGCGAGGAGCTTGCGAAGCAGGTGGCTGAGGAAGCTGAAAGGCAGCTTGTTGAGCTTCCCAGACAGGAAATCGCCAGGGCTTCCATAGAGCGGAATGGTCTTGTAATCGTGGCCGAGGACATGGAGCAGGCTATACATTTTGCCAATGTGTCGGCGCCGGAGCATATGGAGCTTCTGACAAGGGAACCCTTTAAGCTGCTGCCAAAGGTGCGCCATGCCGGAGCAGTATTCCTCGGAGCCTATTCACCGGAGCCTCTGGGGGATTATTTTGCCGGTCCGAATCATGTGCTGCCCACAGGGGGGACGGCAAGATACTATTCAGTTTTGAACGTGGAAACCTTCATGAAGCGTACCAGCATTATTTCCTATACTCAGGAGGCGCTGTCAGAGGTAAGCGGAGATATTATCCGGCTTGCGACGACTGAGGGACTGGATGCCCATGCCAATGCAATAAAATTGAGGAGGATTTAGCCGATGGCATATAATTACCGAACGGGTTTGGGGGATATGCCCTCATATGATGTGGTGGAGCGGCCATGGGATATAAAGGTCAATGCCAATGAGTGCAATATGAATCTTCCGCCTTTGGTGGAGGAACGGCTTATGGCAAGATTTTCCCATGTGGCCTTCAACCGCTATCCCAATGAGGAATATGACCTGCTGAGGGAGCAGATAGCTGATAACTTTTCTCTTCAAAATGAGAATGTGTTACTGGGCAGCGGTTCAAGCGAGATAATCGAGAAACTGTTCTTTGCTTTCGGTGGCTCTGAGGAGCATAAAATCGTGTTTCCTCAGCCTTCCTTTTCCATGTATCACATTTATGCCAAGGCAGCGGAGGCAAAGGCTGTTCCGGTTTCCCTGAGTGAGGATTACCTTTTGGATGTGGATGAGTTCATCCGTACCGTCAAGGCGCAAAATGCAAGTCTTGCGGTCGTATGCAACCCAAACAATCCAACGGGAGGCGCTATACCGGTTTCCGAGATTGAGAGAATCGCGGAAAGCGTAGACTGCCCGTTCTTGGTGGATGAGGCTTATGTTGAGTTCTACGGGCAGTCCTCAGCGGGACTTTTGCGGAAGCATCCGAACCTAATCGTGGCCCGTACCTTCTCAAAGGCCTATGGGCTGGCCTCTGCCCGCGTGGGCTACATGCTGGCAGGAAAGGATATAGTGGAAATGGTGGGAAAGACCTACATGCCTTATCATTTGAATGTGCTTTCCCTTGTGACGGCAGATATAGTGTATCAGATGCGTCACGAATATGTGCCCCGCATCCAGATGATGGTGGCGGAGCGCAAGCGTATGACGGAGAGGCTCCAATCCCTTGAGGGATTTAAGGTTTATCCGTCTGAGACGAATTTCATTATGATGAAGTATGATAAGGCCGTAGAACTTAACGAATATCTCGTGAGCCGTGGCATTGGAATCAGGAGTTTCGGAAACGCGCCGGGGCTGGAAAACTGCCTGCGCATCTCCATGGGACTGCGCGAAGAGAACGATACCTGGTTCAAGGCCATCAAGGTCTTTACGGAGGGACGTGCCTGATGAGAAACGCGGAAGTTAAGCGAGCTACGGCAGAAACAAAAATAGAGGTTTCTCTGGAATTGGATGGTGCTGGGAAAACGGATATTTCTACCGGAATCGGTTTTTTTGACCACATGCTGAATCTCTTTGCCGCCCACGGAAGATTTGACCTGAAGGTGCGGTGTGACGGAGATATCGAAGTGGATGGGCACCATTCCGTCGAGGATATCGGCATAGCTCTTGGACAGGCTCTCAAGGAAGCCTTGGGAGACAAGCGGGGCATTGCCCGCTATGGAGCCTTCTATCTTCCCATGGACGAGGCATTGGCCTTTGTGTCATTGGATATCAGCGGACGTCCGTATTTGGTATATGAGGGCGGCGAAATGGCTCCCATGATTGGGGACTATGATACGGAACTCACTGAGGAATTCCTTAGGGCGTTGGCTGTAAACGCAGGTCTTACACTACATGCAAGGGTGCTTTACGGCAAAAATTCTCACCACAAGGTAGAGGCGATTTTCAAGGCCCTTGGACATGCGCTCAGAATCGCGGTTTCAAAGGATCCGCGAATGGATGGAGTGCCTTCCACTAAGGGGGTTTTATAGGGCGTGTGTTTTGAGAAGCACACAGAATGAAAGCAGGTCGGTATGCATGAATTTGTGTCATGATTTTCGGTACGGTAAGATTATTTATAATACACTGGATATGTTTGTGGGAAAGTCATTAAAATTGTATGGGGAATTCAGTCAGGGCGAAGCTTATGTGTTTGAGCAGATGATACGCCCGGGGGATTGTGTGGTAGAAGTAGGAGCCAATATAGGCTCTCATACTGTTCACCTGGCTCAATTGGTTGGAAATGACGGTGTCGTTTGGGCATTTGAGCCACAGCGTCTGGTCTTTCAGATTCTGGCCGGAAATATGGCAATCAATAGCCTTGTCAATGTTCATTGCGAACAAAAATGCGTATCTGATACCATGGGCAAGGTCAAAGTTCCTACATTGGATGTTTCCCGGGTGAACAATTGGGGCGGATTGTCGTTGGAGAAGACGGAAGAAGGCGAGCCCGTTGACATGATCACCTTGGACTCTTTAGGACTTTCGCGTTGCGATTTCTTGAAAATCGATGTGGAAGGAATGGAATTGAAGGTACTGAAAGGCGGCAAAGGCCTTATAAATTCTTTTCGTCCAATAATTTATGCGGAAGCGGACAGAGAGGATAAAAAGAAGGCTTTATTCTCTTGGTTACATGCTAAAAGATACCGTATTTATTCGCATAACCCGCCACTATACAACCCGGATAATTATTTCGGCAATCCGGATAATGTTTTCCGGCAGGGAGAGGCATATATCGTTTCCTTTAATGTGTTGTGTTTGCCGAATGAACGTCATTACGAGGTTCAGGGACTGAAAGAAATTACTGAATGGTAATGCGTTGTGGTTAGGAGGAATCATATGTGATTGCCGTAATAGATTATGGCGTGGGTAATCTTTTCAGTGTGGAAAAGGCGTTGGCTGCTGTGGGGGCTGATGTGCGGGTGACAAGTGACGCTGAGGAGCTTCGTAAAGCGGAGAAAATCGTACTTCCGGGTGTTGGGGCCTTTGGGGATTGCATGAGAAATCTGGAAGGAACCGGACTCATACCCGTGATAAAGAGTGAAATCGAAGCAGGAAAACCACTTCTTGGCATATGCGTGGGACTTCAGATTTTGTTTCAGGGAAGTGAGGAGTCTCCTGAGGCAAAAGGACTCGGTATACTGAAGGGAATGGTCAGGCGGATTTCAGCAAAGGGATTGAAGGTGCCGCATATGGGCTGGAATTCTCTTTCGGTCAGAGGTGAGGATGGCAAAAAGCTTCTGAATGGATTGGATTCGCATCCATATGTCTACTTCGTGCATAGCTATCATGCAGTACCCGAAGATACGAAGGTGATTGCCGCAGCCGCAGAATACGGGGAAACGATTACGGCTGCCGTAATAAAGGAAAATGTTTGGGCGACTCAGTTCCATCCGGAGAAATCCGGGGATGTTGGACTTCAAATCTTGAAGAATTTTGTTTCTGTGTCATAGGAGGTAATGACATGATCGTTTTGCCGGCTATTGATTTACGCGGTGGGAAATGTGTGCGTCTTGTAAATGGCGACTTCTCAAAGGAAACAGTCTATTCCGAGCAGCCGGAGGAAATGGCAAGGAAATGGCAGGAGCAGGGGGCTGAGTACCTGCATATTGTTGACCTTGACGGAGCACGCAGCGGGAACCCACAGAATATCTTTGTCATAAAGCGGATAATCGAGGCAGTGGATATCCCCATTGAACTTGGCGGAGGAATCCGTACAATGGAAAGCATAGAGAATATGCTGGATATGGGTGTGGAACGGGTTATCTTGGGCTCTGTAGCGGTCAAGGACCCTGAACTGGTGCGTGAGGCGTGTCTGGAGTTCGACAATCGTATTGCTGTAGGCATAGACGCGAAGGACGGCATCGTAGCAGTGGAGGGCTGGGGTGTTTCCGGTGATATGGATGCCGTGGAATTGGCAATGCGCATGGGAGACGTGGGGGTACAGACCATAATCTATACGGATATTTCCAGAGATGGTACTCTTGATGGTGTGAATGTGGATGCAACGGCTGATTTGGCCAGATCCACAGGGGTATCTATAATCGCCTCCGGCGGAGTCGGTTCCCTTTCTGATATCGAGGCATTGAAGCAGAGGGAAACAGACGGCATTGCCGGAGTAATCCTAGGAAAGGCGCTTTATTCAGGCGCTATTGAACTGCCCAAGGCAATCGAGATTGCCGGGAGGATGGGCTGATGTATACTAAGCGCATCATTCCCTGTTTGGATGTTAAAGAGGGCCGGGTGGTCAAGGGAACCAATTTCGTGGGCCTCAGGGACGCGGGAGATCCGGTGGAGCTTGCTGCCAGGTATGATAAGGAAAGAGCAGATGAATTGGTGTTCCTTGATATAACCGCGTCCCATGAGAAACGGAATACCATGGTGGAAATGGCGTCAGCCTGCGCTTCCCAGGTATTCATACCCTTTACGGTTGGCGGAGGCATACGAACCCCCGAGGATATGCGGGCCATGCTGAAGGCAGGAGCGGACAAGGTTTCTCTCAATACCGCGGCTATAAAGAATCCTGATATCATTCGGGAAGGTGCCGAGCGTTTCGGGCGTCAGTGCATAGTCCTTGCTGTAGATGCCAGAAGGAATGGAGAGAATAGTTGGGAAGTCTATATCAACGGAGGAAGGACACCAACCGGGCTCGACTGTCTTGAATGGGTCAAGAGGGGGGTTGCCATGGGGGCGGGTGAGATTCTCCTGACCAGTATGGATGCTGACGGAACTAAGGATGGCTATGATATTCCGCTTACCAGAGCGGTTTCGGAAGCTGTTGAGGTTCCTGTGATAGCCTCCGGCGGGGCCGGTGAGCTTTCACATTTCTATGACGTTTTGGTGGATGGAAAGGCGGACGCGGTACTTGCCGCATCTGTTTTCCACTACGGCACTTTTACGGTTCGACAGGTTAAGGATTATTTAAAATCACGCAATGTGGAGGTAAGGTTCTGATGGATATTTCAATGGTTAAGTTTGACGAGAAGGGTCTTGTGCCTGCCATCGTGCAGGAGGAAAACGGTCAGGTTCTCATGCTTGCCTACATGAACAAGGAGTCCCTTGAGAAAACCTTGGAAACCGGCTATACCTGGTTCTATAGCCGCAGTCGTGAAAAGCTATGGCAAAAGGGTGAGAC
>DOYB01000144.1 GCA_003518745.1 Selenomonas sp.
CTTCTAAGATGCAGGGTCAGTTCGGCCAGGATTTGCCTGAGATCCTTTCCATTGTGGAGCAGTTCAGCCACTATGGAGAGGATTTCCTGAGTCTTGTGTCCAGCAATGGCTGATGTCATTTTGAAAATCCATTCATGTCCCACCAGTCCCAGGATTTCCCGTACATGCTCTTTAGTGATTTTTCCCTCTGACAAAACGGCGCACTGATCCAGTACGCTCAGGGCATCACGCATTCCACCGTCGGCTTCGATAGCTATCAGGTGCAGGGCATCCTCATCCGCGGCTATGCCGGATTCGCGGGCCACATAGGAGAGGCGCTGGGTGATTTCATCAGCGGTGATTCGCTTGAAGTCATAGCGCTGACACCGTGACTGGATGGTGGCGGGCACCTTGTGGGCCTCGGTGGTGGCCAGTATGAACACCACATGTGAAGGCGGTTCCTCCAGAGTTTTCAGCAGAGCGTTGAAGGCCTCGGTGGTGAGCATATGCACTTCATCTATTATGTAGACCTTATACTTTCCATCCACCGGCGCGAACTTTACGGTTTCACGAAGCTCTCTGATTTCATCGATGCCCCGGTTGGAAGCCGCGTCAATCTCAAAAACGTCCATGGAGGAACCATCGTTGATTTTCCTGCAGCCAAGGCATTCATTGCAGGGGGAGGGAGTAGGCCCCTTTTCGCAGTTCAGGGCCTTTGCGAGGATTTTTGCCGTGCTGGTCTTGCCTGTACCCCTTGGGCCGGAGAAGAGATAGGCATGGCCGATTTTCCCTGTGATTATGGCTTGGGACAGGGTTTTCGATACATGCTCCTGTCCCACAAGATCTCCGAAGGTGGTAGGTCTCCATTTACGATATAGCGCTACGTAAGCCATGAAAAAGCTCTCCTTGAGAAATCAAAAATACGGCAATTGAACGATGTCTTCCAACGGGGGTTTGAAGAAATAAATGGGAATTTATGCTACGAATCGGTCGCTCGGGGTGAGGATGTCCAACGCTCTACCAAGACGTTTTGCTAAAAAATTTTTCTTCACGCAAAACGCCAAAGCTCCGCTTATGGACATCCCCACCCCTTACGGAGCAATGACAACATAAAATGTAAAAAAAAACAGCCTAACGGCTGCTGATTCCTTTTTAACGTCGGGCCACAGCCCCCAGGCACCCTCGCGGCACATGAAGCGATTCGCTTACCGCTGCTTCCTTCCGGACCTGACGGGGTTCACAAGACTCCATTGCGCAAGACCCAGACGCTGCGGTCCAACCTGAAAAAGGATTTTACAAATGAAAATGGCGGAGAGTGAGAGATTCGAACTCTCGGTACGCTATCAACGCACACACGATTTCCAGTCGTGCTCCTTCAACCACTCGGACAACTCTCCACAACAGCGATAGAATAACACATTTTGACTCTTTATGTCAACAGTTTTTCAAATTTTTTCCGGCTAAATCAAATCAAAACTCAAAAAATGCTAGATTTTTACTCACTATAACTGTATAATGTGAAAGGCTCCAACACCGCAAAAATCCTCGCTGTTCAAGGATTTTTCGGAGTTTGATGGGAGCCATTGAGAAGTGAGAAATTACCACAGCGGGAGACACGTCTGTGTGTTTTCCCTTGGTTGAATAGTATATTTTCGATAAGGAAGGTGCCTGCAATTGCAGCTTAAACGCTTGGAGGCGTACGGGTTCAAATCCTTTGCCGATAAGATCGAAATCGAGTTTGACCATGGCATTACCGCCATTGTCGGACCTAACGGCAGCGGCAAGAGCAATATCTCGGACGCCATTCGATGGGTGCTGGGAGAACAGAATATCAGAAATCTGCGAGGCACCAAGGCTGCGGACATAATCTTTTCAGGCAGTGCCCAGCGGAAGGCATTGGGAGTGGCAGAGGTTTCGCTGGTTTTCGAGAATCAGGGTGACATGGCAATTGACTTCAAAGAGGTGGTCGTCACCAGAAGGCTGTATCGCTCGGGAGAAAGCGAATTTTTCCTGAATCGGGCTCCGTGCCGACTGAAGGATATCTACAATTTGTTTGCCGACACCGGTATTGGCCACGACGGCATGAGCATAATCGGACAGAATAGAATAGATGACGTGCTCAACAGTAAGCCGGAGGAAAAACGGGCATTCTTTGAGGAAACCGCCGGTATAACTAAGTACCGCAACCGCAAGAAGGAAACCATGAGGAAGCTTGACGATACGGAGAACAATCTTGTTCGCCTGAGCGATATCAAGCAGGAAATCGAGACACAATTGGAACCCCTTTCCCGGCAGGCTGAAAAGACACGTCAGTACAACGAGCTCAATACCTCCTTTCAGCGTGTGCGCTTGACCAATCTTCATCAGAAGCACGAGAAGCTCACCGCATCGATGGAAGAAAATGGCAGAAAAAAGCAGGAATTCTCTGACAGGGTTACGGAAATCCAGACGGAAATCCAGACCATGGAGGCGAATAGCGAGGGAATATCCAAAGCTGTCATAGATATAGAGCAGGAAATCAAGGCTCAGGCGGATCAAAATGAACAGGTTCGTGGGCAGCTTGAAGAAGTGAACAACAAGCTTGCAATACTGCGGGACCGTGAGAATCGTGGAGATACTGACAGGGAGCGCATACTGAATCAAAGAAGTGAGCTTGAAACTGTAATCCAATCGGTCAAACAGCAGATGGAAGAGCTGGAAACCAAGGAACAGTCCCAAAACAGCGATTTGAAGCTGATGGAGGAGCTCCTTGAAAAGGACCGCAAAAAGGCAGGGGAAATCAGGAAGCGCATTGATGAGCAGGACAAGCTGCGTCTGAGCTGCGAAGAAAAACTCAAGAATGTCAGAACAGAGCTGGCAGAGAAGCAGAAGGAACTGGCCCTTGTACGGCACGATTTGGATGCGTTGGAGGAAGGGAAGTCCCAACGTGAATCCATTCATGCCGCTGCGAAGGCGGAGTTGGAGGAGCTTAGGAGGGAACAGGAGGACTTAAGGCAGGAAACAGATGACTTAGGTAAAAAGCTGCAGGAGCTTTCCGACAATGAGCAGGAGGAACGGCGTCTTAAGAAGGAAATGTCTGAGGAATACCGCAGGCTTCAGGAATCCGAGCGCATAAAGCAGCAGGAAGCTCAGAAACTGGAAAGCCGTATGCAGATACTTGAACGCATGCAGCAGGCATATGAGGGCTTCGGGAAGGCACCCAAGGCTGTCCTCAAAAGTCAGGAGCCTTGGCACAAGGGCATTTGCGGCGCGGTCGCGGAGCTTTTGCAGGTTTCTCAGAAATACGTTACCGCGGTGGAGGTTGCCCTTGGCGGCAATCTCCAGAACATAGTGGCTGAGGATGAGGCAACAGTTAAGGCCGCCATCAGCTTTCTGAAACGTGAGCGGTTAGGGCGTGTCACCTTCCTGCCTCTATCCTCCCTTGTAATAAGGAAACAGGAATCAGGGAACGTAAAGGGGGAGCCCGGGGTTATCGGCTATGCCAATACTCTTGTGGGAAGTGATGAAAAGTACCGGAGAGCAGTGGATTTCCTGCTTTCAAGGACACTTGTGGTGGATACTCTGGATAATGGGCTTGCCCTGGCCAAGAAGCAGGGCTATCGGATGCGGATAGTCACCCTGGAGGGGGAACTTTTGACCCCCGGCGGCGCCATTTCCGGCGGAAGTCATCAGCATCGCGAGGCTAGCTTCCTGAACCGTACCAGTGAAATTGAATCCGCAAGAAGCAAACTTTCCGAGAACAGCGAGCAGCTAAAAAGGCTTTCGGAAAAGCGCGGTGAAACAGAAAAAAATTTGGTTGCCGTAGGTTCGAGGCTGGACGAGATAGAGGAAGAAATACAAAAGACCAGAGTGCATAAGGCAGAGCTTCGCGTGTCCCTTGAAGGCATAGCCCACAGCCTTTCGGAGAAGGAGCAGGCATACGCGGATATTAAACAGAGGGAGCAGGAGCAGCAGACCTCCTTTGCCCAGTTGGACCGCAGGCGTGTAATGCTGGCAAGGGAAGAGGAAGAACTTCTGAGGAAGGTGGATGCCGCTGAACAGAAGGCCTTGGATGAGACGGCCATGCTTGACGATTTTGAGCAGGATGCGGAGGAATTGGCCGAATACATACAGCAGCGCCATGTAAAGCATGCAGTGCTGGAACAGCAGGTTTTCCAGAGCCGTCAGAATATCCTCCTCAGCAAGAAGGACTTGGATAGGAGTCAGGCACAGTTAGAGCAGAACCTCAAGGAAGAAAAGGAGCTTGAGGAAAGCCTGAAGCAGGCGGCAGAGAAAATGGAGGAGCTCCGCAAAAAGACCGAAGCCTTCCAGACTGATTTCGATGCAGGGCAGGCTGTTCAGGACAAGCTGTTCAAGGACAAGATGCAAAAACTTGAGGAAAAGTCAGACCTTGACCAGAAGGTGAAAGAGGCAGGCCGGAAACTCAAGACCGCGGAGCACCAGCTTAGTGAAGCAGAACGTGTTCTGGACCGGGACGGCTACTCCCTGCAGGAATGCGAGACAAAAATGCTGGAGGATTTCGGGCTTACGCCGGAAAGGGCAGCAGAGGAGGCCGAGGATCTGCCGGTGGAGGAAATCAATTCCCGGCTCGCTGAGCTTTCCGATAAGATGAAGGCTCTGGGAGCGGTGAATCCCAATGCTGTTCAGGAATACGAGGAGCTCAAGACCCGCCATGATTTCATGGAGAAGCAGTCTGAGGATTTGGTGGAGGCCAAGGAAAACCTGCTTGTCATTCTGAAAGAAATGGATGAGAAGATGACGGAGCAGTTCAAGGAGGCCTTTGCCCAGATACAGATATACTTCGGTGAGATTTTCGTGCGTCTATTTGAAGGGGGAAAGGCGGAGCTGGAGCTCCTTGACCCCAATGATGTACTGAATACCGGAGTTGACATAATAGTGCAGCTCCCTCAGAAAAAACGGCAGAACATGTCTGCCCTGTCAGGCGGAGAGAGAGCGCTGACGGTTATAGCCCTGCTCTTTGCCTTTCTGAAGTACAGGCCCTCCCCATTCTCCGTCCTTGACGAGATTGATGCTCCATTGGACGAGGCGAATGTGGTGCGCTTTGGCAGTTTTCTGCGGGAATTTTCGGCACAGACACAGTTTATCGTGGTCACCCATCGCAAGAGCACAATGGAGTCCGTGGATCGTATGTACGGGGTGACAATAGAGGATGCGGGGGTGTCCCGTATACTTTCGGTGAAGCTGGATAATATAGCGTAACTTAGGTATGGATTGGAGGAACTATGGGATTTTTTGATAAGTTAAAACGCGGCTTGAATAAGACAAGGGAAAACCTGACCAATAAGATAGAGAAGCTTATAATTGGGTACGCGGATATTGATGACGAATTTCTGGATGAACTTGAAGAGACACTTATTATGTCGGATGTGGGAGTCAAGACCACTGAACGCCTTATGGAGGCTGTTAGAAAGGGCATCAAGAAGAAGGAAATCAACAGCCCTGAGGAATTGAAGCCCTTTTTGGCAAAGGAAATCGCGGAAATACTTTCCAAGGGTACAGATGAAACCCGTATGGCGGCCAAGGGGCCAACCGTGTTGCTGGTCATAGGAGTCAACGGCGCGGGAAAAACAACTACCATAGGAAAGCTCAGCGCCTATTACAAGGGACAGGGAAAGTCTGTAATGCTGGCCGCGGCAGATACTTTCAGAGCTGCCGCCATAGACCAGCTTGAGGTTTGGGGCAAGCGCACAGGCGCCACTGTCATAAAGCATGAGGAAGGCTCGGACCCCGCGGCGGTAGCCTTCGACGCGGTCAAGGCGGCAACCGCCAGGAAGATTGATATACTGATTATCGACACCGCGGGACGTTTGCAGACGAAATCCAATCTTATGGAGGAGCTCAAGAAGATAAACCGTGTTATTGGCAGGGAAATCCCGGGAGCGCCACATGAAACCCTGCTGGTATTGGATGCCACCACAGGTCAGAACGCCATCAGCCAGGCGGAGCTCTTCACCAAGGCTGCCCCCATCAGCGGCGTGGTACTTACAAAGCTGGACGGCACTGCAAAGGGCGGAGTGGTCATAGGCATAAAGTCCGAGCTTTCCATGCCTGTCAAGTGGATTGGCGTGGGAGAAGGAGTAGAGGACTTGCGTCCCTTCGTAGCAGAGGACTTCGCAAAGGCGTTGTTTCAGTAGGGAGTAAAGGACTTCACTCTTTGGGTTCTCACGAAATAGTGAATTGCCGATGGTAACGGTGGCGTAAAAGCCGTATTTGAGAAGAAGGTGATTCTTATGGCAACTTTGAGGGCGCAAATGGTAGATATGATTTCCGTATTCACACCTTGCTATCTTCAATGGTATCAGCGGATTCAGCACTATTATTTCCTAACTCTATTTCGGATTTCCTCTGATTCAAAGCCATGCTTTTATGGTACAAATCATTTGCAAACTCAATCTGCTCTTTTGCATCCTGGTGAGAAATATCCGGACATGGTTCATAGTCTCCTTGATGGCGTAGACGTTGGCACTTAGATATCTTTGCACCGTACTCTTTCGGCAGCAATCCTGTCTTAATGTACGTCTTGTTGAAATTTGTAATGAGCTGCTTATGCGAGGAAAAAACATCTCCTCGTGCCAGCATCATCGCTGTCATTATATAGAACACAGCATAGTACGCCCTGTTTACTGCCGTATCTATATCTCCATCACCCAGATTGCTCTCAGCTCTTCCTATAGTCTTATTAGCCTTATCAAAATATATAGCTATGACATCCTCCATCATTCCACAGCTGTTTACCATGCTGTATTTTGACTTTTCTTCATCTCTCATAAATTACCATTCCCTCCCTCTTAATATTGATATACAGTGGCATGGAATCTCCGTATTTACTGAACTTTGACAATGTAGCCAGAACAGGAGAGATGAGGACATCATAAGCATCATTAACCTCGTAGGTTTTTTCATCCATTGAATCTGCCATGTCACGGACTTTATTTTCATCTATGTCCATTACAAGAAACAGGTCTATATCCGAGTCCTCTGTATATGTTCCTCTGGCACATGAGCCAAACAATACGATGGATTTCAGTTTTTCCCTATATACAGGTACTATCTTCTCAATGAAGCTAGCAAGGATGTCTGCCAGTCTTGCATCCATCTTCCTTATTCGCTCAAGGTTCTTGATGCTTATATCCATAGGACTTTACCCCTTCCCTTTTACACATTCAACTGAACTAACACTATCTATATTTTAGCATATCAGAAATAGAAAATCATTCAATGTCTTTGAATCCTATTAATAAAAATACCAATCATTGAATTACCTCCCGTCATCACTGGTGAACGTACTCCCGCCTATAGAGGCGGGAGC
>DOYB01000164.1 GCA_003518745.1 Selenomonas sp.
GCGAACTGGTCACGGCAACCTCCAGCAACATTCGGATTTTCCATCACAATCCTTCGACCGCGTGATAGCCGTGCTATAAATGAAGAGGTGAAATCTCATAACAGTTTTGCCTTGAGCCGCTGGCGGGCTTTGGTGACGGAGGCGGGAGAAATGCCCAGGAGGACGGCCTGCTCTGATACGGAGAACTGCAAATGAGAAAGGATGTAAGTGCGGATGTCTCCTTTTGTGAGACCGGGGTGCGCTTCCCGGAGGGCTTCCGGACTAAAGCTGAAGGTGGACCTTTACGTCGCGGGTCTTCACCGCCAAGGCAGTAAGGCCGTCCGGCGCTACACCATGTTGGAACTCAAGGACCGCTTTGCCCTGATGTGCGCCGCTTTTGGGGAAGAGCAGTATAAGGTTGGCGAGGATTTTGAAATGAATAGGGGAAAGTTACCAAATGTTTACCTAGTCAATAAAAAAGCCCATAGAACACAGCCCCATTTCAAGGTATTGCCTCATTGTTGACAGCACTCTCATTTTCTTTGCGTAATCCATAAGACGGGATATGTTGCGATCTTTGCGCTTGAGATAGTTCCTAAGAATTTCAACAGCCACTTCCGTCCCGATCTTGTTGCGAAACTTTATGTCATCGCAGACGCTTTTCTCTATACAGAAAATCTTAACCTTATGATTGGCAATTTCAGCATCTTCAACGCCCATCGTGCATTATTTCTCTTCCCAATTACAGAGAATGATGCCAGAAATCTCCGGGACCACCACTTTCCTGTGCTTTTCTATTGCGACGTAAAAACCGTCAGGGATTTGTGTGGTAAGTCCATAATAATCCCATGCAGAATACCCTGTAAAAGCAGGAAGGAAAATTTTCTATCGCAAGCGGGATGTCATGTACCGTCGGAAAAAATAATTATCTTTGTAAATGACAACAATCAATTAGCCCGATGAATAAAAAACTGTTATTCGCCGCCATTGTATTTTGGGGTATCAGTGCCCCTGCCACTGTGGCACAAGTGTATCTTCACTCTCTTGAGCCGGTCAGAAAGAATGCTTATACCGTTGCAGCCGATATGAGGAAGATTCCGTCGGTAGACCATTCCGACGACCACGTAATCGCCATCGGCGGGGTTCCTTATAAGACGGGTTTCATCCTCACCCATCTGAATTTCGGACAAGACCGGCAGGGTTATGTGGAGTATAGCCTCAAAGGCAGGTACAAGACGCTCACTTTCATCATGGGGACGTCACCAGTGAACGATCCCAACTTCGGCAAAGGCATTCTGGGCATTTCTCTGGATGGCCGGAAGGTGGTTGACGAAATCATTACATCACATTCGGTCCCCACCAGGATGACCCTTGATGTGAGCGGGGCCGACATGCTACGTTTTGAACTCACCCAGGGGGAGGTGGCCGTTGGAATCGTGGAAGCGGCTCTTTGGACTGCGTCCCAGACACCGAAGGAACTGGGCAGAACCGGTCGGGTAGGCGGAGCAAAGCCTGTGAGTCTTGTGGGAGAACTGCGCCCTTATTTCAAAAACAACGGGCACACCTGCATTTCTCCAAATGACGGGGATGAACATTCGGTGAGCATAAACGGCCGCACATACACATCCGGTCTCAAGATGCGGGCGGCGCAATCCATTCTCAGCAATGCCGAGGCTGCTTCGCTTTTCAACCTGGACGGAAAGTACAAAACGCTTCGCTTTATTGCCGGGCCCGAGGATACCCGTGGCGGAGAACAGGGCGAAGGCTGGCTCACGGTCAGGGCCGACGGGAAAATCATTTACGAATACGAATTCACCAGCACAGACATTGTCAAGCAGGTAACCCTTGATATAGAGGGCTGCCGCCAACTGGCCTTTGAGAGCGAACAGCGCCAGCATAAGAGCTTCATCATAGCCGCCGACATCATGGTCTATCCCGCCGGTCAGGAACCAGGGGATGCAACGGGTGACGCCGTGGAGACGGCCGTGGTGGACCCCCGGCTCAGAGCTCTTCCCGATGTGTGCAAGCTCGTTTCCAATATTCCTCCTTATGCAGTGGCCGGGCGTGCCAACCAGCAGAACAACGTATTTGACGGCCGCTCCGAGCATATCACCTTCTCCATGGGAGGAGTAAAATTCAACGAGGGCGTTATCCTTCAGTCGGTTACACACGTGATGAACGACAATACCCGGGCCGATGCCATGTTCAACTTGGGCGGAGAGTTCGACTATGTGAGCTTCACCGCAGGATGGGTGTCCAAGTGTGGCGTACTCAAGAACGACACCCTCCGGGTCTATGCCGATGACAAGGTGGTGATGAACATGCCGCTCATTGCCACACACCCCAACAAAGATTATGTCGTTCCCATATACAAATGCCAGCGCCTGCGCTTCGAAAAGCGCGGCATGGAGTCGATGAATCATCCGGTCTTTGGTATTGCCGACATCGTGGTGTACCGCGGCGAGCCCGTAGAGAATGACCTTTTCCGGCACCCTACGCCGCCGCTTCCGGACGAAGTTGACCTCATCAGTCTTGGCGATCCATACATCCTGCACAGCAACTCTCGTGACCGGGAGTTCAGTGTGAGTGAGCACAGGTATCTTGACGGTAGCACCAAGAAGCTCTACTACGAGGTGGGCGGACGCCGTATCTACAGTGGATTCGTCCTTGCGACCAGCGTACACTTTGACATGGAATTCAAGGGTGGAGGGGCGGCCTCTGCGGCGGTTGCCGCCTCGAGCATCGGCTCTTCGGTGGTTATCGGCACCATCGGCAACGCCACAATATCGGCCGTGTCGCCCTTCGGTGCGCTGCTGATGCTGGCCGCAGGCGGTTCGGGCTATGAAAGTTCATGCGCGGCCTTCAATACTTACGGTGCCTACGATGAGGTAACCTTCACCGTGGCCTGTTACAAGCAGGCGATCAGCAAGCAGCGGGAAATACTGCAAATCGGCGGTGACGGGGAGGTGATTCAGGAGATCGAGATTTCAGACTTCATGGAACCTACTACATTTACCATTCCCATCGGCAAGTGCCACCAGTTGATGTTTTGGCTCAAATGCGGTGACAGTGGCTCCGGCGATTACCTCTTCTATGATATCAAGCTTCGCAAGACGGGCGCTCCGGCCTTCGAGTTCGGCAAGGGCAGCGTGAGTTCACAGATAACAGCCGGCAGTGCCGCTACCGTCAGTGCGCAGGCGGGAGCGTTGGCCGATGCCGCACCCTATACGCTCCCGGTTGAGACTTCCCAGCTGAGGCGCCTCGAATGGGAGAAACCCCAGAGGACAAAGGTGGAAGCCATCGACAAGTATTTTGCGGCCTGCTGGATGCTCAAGGGCAAAATAGACAATTTCCTGGGCACAACCCGCGATTATGGCATAAACAGAAAAAAATACGCTGCGCTCAGTGGCGCCACTTACGACAAGATGACTGACGGCGGGGCGCGCTACGACTACCGCACGCAGGCCAAGGTCGTTACGGCCTCTGATGGAAACAACTACCGCGCCATCGAACTGCTTGCCAATGGGCAGCCCATCGAATTTGACCTGCACCAGCAGCGCAACAATGCCATTATCAGTGCTGCGAAGGCTGCGGTGGCTGACATTATGCTACTCAAGGTAGATCAGGCGACTGCCAATCTGGCTCTGCCTTCGCTGGGACTTGGGGCCCTATCTGCAGGAAAACTCATCAAGCAGGCTGCGGCCATGCTCGATGCCTACAAGGAGCAGCTTGAGGCCCTTATTGCCGAGAAACAACAAGAGAATAAACTTATTGCTTCGCTGGAAGAGGGCGCCCTCAACATTGACGGAACGCCGTCCACTGACAGCAGAATATTCATCAAATAAGGATGGAGACGATTTTTCCAATTACCCACGACAGACCCTTCCTGCGGCATTTCCTGACCCGTTTCCGCGTAATAAGCCTTTCTCCCGAAATGGTGGAGAGCCTTCGCTTGCACAGCGGAACCGACCGCTATGCCGCCTATGGCTACGGCCGCTGGCTTTCCTGCGTGAACCCGGAGAAGGACAGCCTGGATAAGGCCGATGTTCTTCTGCTCGATGCTATGAATGAAGTCCCCGACGCCAAGACCGCTCTTGCCCTGATGCATTACGACGGCAGGGTGGCTTCCGGAAAGGCCGAACCTGGCTTGTATGCCTTTTTGATGCAGGAAAAACCGGGAGAGTGGAGCGAACTCAGGCAGGTTGTCGGCCTGGAAAATGCCATCTTCGGTGAACATGGCATCAAAAAGGATACCGCCTTGGTGGCCGATATTCTCCGCAAGCAGATTCAGAAGCATCCGGATGTGGACACGCTCTACTATGAACTCCTTGGCTGGGCGCTCATGGACGATGATCCTGAGGCAGCCGAGGAAGCATACCGCACGGTTATCGGCAGGGGAGACGAGGAAGGCTATCTTGGCCTTGCATACCTTCTGAGGAAAAGGGATCGGACCGATGAAGCCAATGCTGTTGCTGCGGAAGGTGCCCGGAAAGGGGACTTCCGCTGCCGGCGTTTCTGGGCCGTGATGGAGCAGGAGACCTTTGAAAAGTTGTCACCTGAGCGGCAGGAGGCCCTCCACAAGGAAATTTCCGAGGGACAGGATTACGCCATCACACATCACGACCGTTTCGCCTGCTACTGCAAGGGATGCAATTACTATCTGGGCGTACTTGGGTTTAAACAAGACTATATCAAGGCACTGGAGCCTCTCCGAAGGGGGCTGGAAATGGGCGATGGCCGCTGCGCCGGACTTCTTGCCATTATTCAGGAGAGCGGGGAGTTGCCTGCGGCGCTTCAAATGTCCCCCGCTGAGATTGCCTTCCTGCGCCTGCAGGCGATACGGATGGGAGAGCACGACCTGGATAATTTGACATCGCTGGCCAAGGACTATGTGTGCGGTCTTCTTCCGGAGCACGAAGAGGAAATAGAGGATCATCACTTGAAGACCTTCATGGATGTTGCCCTTGAAGCCGACGAAGGGCCGGATGCCACCGGCGTTCTTTCCGTTTATCCGGAGGGTTTCTACTATGTCTGGGATGCCGATGAAAGGCTTGATCTTGACAACCTTGCCGTAAAAATGGGCGCCCGGGGCGTTGATGTCGTGCACTTCTCACCGCTGCTCACGCGCCTTACAAAGGCCCTGAATCTGGAACACTGTCACGTTGCCATGCTGGTGGACAAGGACGCTTATGCAAAGGACCTCCCGGACAATATGACCGGAACCCTCGTTTACGGCCAGGGTGCAGAGATGCGCGGTCCCGTGGCGTTTGTGTTTGAGACGGACAAAGGCTATGAACTTCAGCCCCTCAAGGGCCTGCAACGTACGTTCATGCTGCTTGAACTTCTGAGGGCAGCCACCGGCGGCCTTCTCCGTCAGCCCACCGACGAGGAAATCGAAAGGATTGGTGCCCCAAACGTAGGTGGCTTTGAAGAGTACGACGATTACGAGGAGGATGTGGATGAGGAGCTTTTCGATGACCCGGACATTTTTGACGATGCCGCCCCCAAGGAGATTACCGTGCCGCTATCTGAACTGGACGAGGCACTTGGGAAAGTCAATCTCTGCCGTGATACCTTGCTTCTCGTACTGCCAGATGACCCCCGCTATGAATTTGTGGATACGGAAGACCTGCTTTATCCTATCAAGGACAAGCTGGAGGCTAATATTGAGGCGCATGGCGGTTATATGATAGATGGGTGGCAGTTTGTGGATTCCCGTCAGACACCCATTGACATCCGCTCCCGCGTTCGCTTCAAGTAACGTACGACCACCTGCCGTGAAGGTAAAGCCCTCCCGAATCAAGCATTTAGACGCAATAAGAGCAGCGGGTCTCGCTGCTCTTTTTGTGCCTCGGGCGGGAATCGAAC
>DOYB01000039.1 GCA_003518745.1 Selenomonas sp.
GAGTTTCCATGACAGTTGCTGAACGTGTGGAGCTCATCAAGCAGGAGATCCAGCGGCATCAGATTCCATTCAGAATCAGCGTGAACCACACCTTCGCAATGATTTACATTGACGGTGTATCGGGATGTGAGACCTTCGCGCTGCAGGCTATCTACGAATCCGGCAGATTTTCCTGCCCCTTCATAGGAGGCAGCGCCGCAGGCTATACTGACTTTGCGCACACATACATCTACGATGGTGAACGCACCCTTGAGAATCATGCCGTGATTACCCTTATCCGCCTGAAGAAGGAGTATCGCTACGGCATACTGAAGTCTCAGGCCGTTGAGCGTACCGGGGATGTCTTTACAGTGGGTAATGCCAATACTGCTCTGAGGTATATCGAAACCGTCAGCACCAACGAGGGCCAGATGCCCTTTATCGATGCGCTTAAGGCTCATTTTGGTGTTTCCACCACCGCGGAGCTTGAGGACTGTATGCATGGCTATACCTTTGCGGCAGACGTTAATGGAGAGGATTATGTCCGCACCATTTCCGGTATTGATGATGCCAGCGGACGCATCAGCTTTTTCTGCGATGTGGTTACAGGCGAGAAGCTATATCTCATGAAGCGCAGCTCCTTGGACAGGACTCTTGCGAGGGATTTGGAGGCATACAGTAAGAACAAGCCGGATGCTATCGGCGGCATACTGAATGACTGTATCCTGAGGCGTTTGGGGTATCCTGAGGAAATCCAGCATATTGACCAGTTCAGGAATCTGCCGGTGGCGGGCTTCTCCAGCTTCGGCGAGATAAGCGGATTGCATGTGAATGAAACCCTGACGGCTATTTTCTTCTACCATGTGCCTTCGGGCGTAGCCTTCAGTGATGAATACATAGATAATTTTGCCAGAAGCTATGCCAACTGCCAGGTGTTCTTCTATAACCGTATCATCCAGCGTCAGAAACAGACTGAAGTGCTGAAGGACAATCTTATCGGCATGTTCCAGGATTATCAGGAAAAAATGCCCGCTATAGTTGAAACCATAACCCGTATGTCCCATGAGGTGGAAGCCATACAGGAATCCATCGGCAAGCTTTCCGGTGGAATAGAGGAGCAGACCGACCTGTTCAACCAGCTCATGAGGCGAAGTGATGATATTACGCCCAAGCTCAACATGCTTTCCCAGAGCACGAATAAGATTCATGATGTTATGAAGATGATCAATGAGATTGCCGCTCAAACCAATCTTCTGGCTCTGAACGCAGCCATTGAAGCCGCCCGCGCAGGCGAGGCTGGCAGGGGATTCGCGGTGGTGGCTCAGGAGGTCCGCAAGCTGGCCGAAAATACCCAGAACAGCATACAGACCTCGGATGATGCCATTAAAATCCTGCTTCATGATGTTAATGAAATCACCTCGATACTTTCGGACAACCAAAGCTTCGAGGATAAAATCAGCGAGTTTGATTCCAACTTCGGCAATCAGATGAAGCAGCTGCACAAGAGCCTGAATGACGGCTTTGCCCATATACAGAGCTCCACCAGGTCAATCCGCGAGCTGGATTCCATCAACGAGGAAACCAGACAGCAAATGGAAAAGCTCACAACGATAATACGCAATATCGAACTGGGTATATAAGCGTAAATAAGCTGTCGAAATAAAAAAACGCCATTGCTTAGGCTTTCAATTTGAACCTTAGCAGTGGCGTTTCATATTAATGGGTTATGGGGAAAGCTGTTGGAGCTGTCTCATCCTGTTTGAGATATTCCAAATGGGCCGTACTGTTGACCAGCTCGATGATCCAGCCTGCCTCATCATAGCAGGCAATGCTTACTGCTGTATTGAATTGGCGTATGGACCAGAGGTATCGGAGAGGTATGTGCATCACGGTGGTGAGAACTGTCCTGAGTATGCCTCCGTGGGCAGTGACTACTACCGTTTCCCCTTCGTGGTGCTTTGCGATTTCCATTATGGCTGCCATTGCCCTGTCCTGTACTTGTGAAAAGGTCTCTCCGTTGGGAACCTCAAGTATATCGGGATGCCGGAGGAAATTTGCAAGGGCATCGGGCCAGCCTCCTACGATTTCGTCGTAGGTAAGTCCTTCCCAGTCACCAAAATGGAGCTCTCTGAGCTCTTTTTTAGTCTGAACTTCAATCTTGAAGGTTCTGGCAATGGCTTCGGCTGTATTTCTGGCCCTGATCAGGTCGCTTGAATAGATAGCGTCTACCTTGTCGACGGGGAAGTGGGCGGCGAGAATCTCTGCCTGCTTGAAGCCCTTCTCCGAGAGGGACACGTCAGACTGCCCCTGGAATCGACCGGCCTTGTTCCATTCAGTCTCACCGTGACGAACAAAGATGAATTTTGTCATACTCGATTTTCCTCCTGCAGTATTTCACTTAAGGCATTAAGCAGCTTGATATTTTCCTGACGGCTTCGGATTGCCATTCGCAGATACTCACCGGATTCCAGACCACGGTAGTTGTCGCAGCCACGAAGCAGTATGCCACGTGACTTCATGCCATTTAGAATTCTATTGGCAAGAGCTGATGTTTCACATTTCAGCAGCATAAAATTGACGGTGGGAATCAGAGGATGGATGGCTTTAAAACGGCGCAGTCCATCCATCATGAAGGACTGTTCCTTTTCCAGAAGGCCCCTGCTTCTCATAGCATAGTCATCATCCGCAAGGGCAGCGAGGCCTGCCTCCTGCGCAAGCAGGTTCACGTTCCACACGTCCTTGCCTTTTTCCATTGATTCCCTCAGACCGGGCGGAGCCACCCCAAAACCCAGGCGAAGCCCGGGAATCGAGTAGAATTTTGTCATGGACTGGATAACGAAAAGCCTTTCATATTCCTGTACCATATGTCTGACTGTGAGACTTTCACAATCCCGACGGAAATCCAGGAAGGACTCATCTACCAGCAGCCAGCAGCGCAGGTCGTTGCAAATGTCGGCTATTTCCTTCATTTGTTTCAGTGAGATTAAGTTTCCGGTGGGATTATTGGGATTTCCAAGTATGAGGCAGTCTGCTCCGGGTAATTGACTTTTTAATTCCTCCAGATCGATGGAAAAATCCATATCTTGTCGAAGCTGAAGGAAAAACGGTTCCGCGCCGGAGGCGATGGCAGCGCGTTCATATTCTCCAAAGGATGGGACGGGAATCAGCACCTTTTTGGGCCGCACCGTGTAGAAAAACAGATAGAAAAGTTCGGAGGCGCCATTGCCCAGTATTATCTGTTCCACAGGAAGGTCATAGTGCTTGCCGAGGGCATTCTTCAGTTTGGGGGCATCGGGCTCAGGATAGTGCTCAATCTTGTCAAGCTGTTCAATTATAGCTCTGCGCGCAGAATCCGGAAGCCCCAAGGGATTGATGTTGGCGCTGAAATCCAGCCATTCTCCAAGGGGAGAGGGCTCTTTATATATGTTACCTCCATGAAGGAATCTTTCCATAATCTCAGCTCCTCAAATAAATATCCGTGGCCAGCATGGTAAGCAGCACCACCAGCTCTGTCAGTACCGCGGCTGCCCCGTAAGTGTCGCCGGTTACTCCCCCAAGGATTCCGGTAACATAGCGGTTGAAGCAAAGACCGAACAGAAGCCCAACAGCCAGAGCCAGGGCAGCGCTCGGGCCAAAGGGAAGCGTAAGTACCAGTGTGCACAGCAGCGCAAAGCCCAGAGCATGCTTTCCGGCGTACATGGCAAAGGACTTGCCCATGCCGGTGGGCCTTGCATATGGAAAGCGTGTTATGGCCGTTACAACAACAAGCCTTGAAATGATAGGCATTATGAAAAGGGTCATTGGAATGAACTCAGGACGGATATCCAAAAGCACAGCCCATTCCATCATGATAAGGGCGGTGAAAGCCATTATGCCATTCGAGCCGACCCGGCTGTCCTTCATGATTTCCAGCATCCGATCCCTCGACCTGCCTGAAAAAATCCCGTCCATGGTATCCATGAAGCCATCGCAGAAAAGCCCTCCGGTCATTAGGATAGTCAACAGCAGTAAAAGGGCTGTGGTGATGTGTATGGGAAGTATTATGCCGTATGAGGGCAGGATAAGGAAAAAGAGTCCGGCGGCCCCTCCGTAGATCAGACCTAAAACAGCGCCTATCAGCGGAAACCACCTGACGCTTGCCCCAAAATCCTCCTCGGTCCACACCTCCTGACGAACGATGGAAATCCGCGTAAGAAACTGGAGCCCTATCAAGAAAGCCCTCATAATCATCCTCTTTTCAAAAATATTCCGTGCAGGCGAAAGGCATTGAAAAATTTTTTTGCTGCTTGGGGTAAAGAATATTAGAACTATGCCAATATTTTACTATGAAATCTTAGCGAGTCAAGCCCGATAGGGCGCAGATTCTTGCCATCAGAGCTACGGGGCTGACCAATATGTTCGATGTGTATGCGGTTCAGCGGTTGGCCTTCGAGCGTGATTTCATCGATCTGGTCTGCTACATCGACGAGGACAGGGTGTGTACGATTTATCCTGACGGGAGAGCACGGCAAAACCCCATTGGAGAGGGAATTTACATCTCCGATGGGGTTTTTGTTTTCTTATTCGACAATTTCTCCTGTGCAGAGTATGTGTAGATTGCCGTTCCTATCTTCGATTGTCAATTTGCGGACATGGGAATCATGGTCGGGGATAGTCACATTGAATTTGTGTTTTCGCATCTTCAATGTAAATTGCTTCATCGTTCACTGCCTGCCAAAATACCCAACGGGCACAAGTTATTAGGGGTGGTATAAGTGGTGTACATATCTTCTCCGGCAATCTGACGCCGCAAGGCATCTCCACCTGAGTCACCAACATACTCGACAATGGCAGAGCGTACATCAGGAGGGGCTTCATCCCATTCAACATTAGACAATCCTACCCACTTATTGGGGTATGCCTTTTCTATCTCATCCCAAGTCATGCGCTTGTCCATAACGATACCTCCATATGCTACATGGTATGTTAGCTTAATTATAACATTTTTAATGGCGTGTCGAAAGCGTCTGTCAAGAATATTATTTTAAGTGATACTTCACTATAATAGGAAATCAAAGCCGTGGTTGCTAAGGAGAGCGAAACCACAGCCAATTTATCCGTGTTTCGTCCTATTGAGGATTACCTCTTTTGGCAGGAATAAGCCAAGTTTTGTCGAAATAGCATGTGAGTGTGAACATATATCAATCTCCCGCTTCTGCAATCGGGAGTGAGCTCAGGAAGAAGGATTGTATTTCATGGAAACTCCCGGTATGGAGAAGGCAAGGGACGTACTTCGCCGATTTTATGGGTATCAGGAATTCCGGCCAGCCCAGAGAGGAATATTGGAGAGCATTTTGAAGGGGCGGGATACTCTCGCCATAATGCCGACGGGGGCGGGAAAGTCCATTTGCTTCCAGGTGCCCGCTATGCTGCTCCCGGGGATTACCCTTGTCATATCACCGCTGATTTCCCTGATGAAGGATCAGGTGGACGCATTGGGAGAGCAGGGGATACCGGCCACATTCCTGAACAGTTCATTGACACCACAGGAGGTGGGCCACAGAATCCGGGAAATTGGCGAGGGGCGGTATAAGCTAATATATATAGCTCCGGAGAGGCTGGACAGCTCATATTTCTCCGCCGTTACGGATGGAGCTTACATTTCAATGGTGGCGGTGGATGAAGCTCATTGTATTTCCCAGTGGGGGCATGACTTTCGCCCAAGCTACAGGCATATTGCGCCCTTTATCCAAAGTCTGCCGAGGCGTCCATTGGTGAGCGCCTTCACTGCCACGGCAACCCCGGAGGTAAAGCAGGATATACTGGAGCAGCTTGGGCTGCGGGCCCCTGCCGTCCACGCTACGGGGCTTGATCGGCCAAATCTCTATTTCTCGGTGCTGAGGGGAGAGGACAAGGGGCGGTTCATAATAAGGTACCTGAAGAGTCATTCGAAGGAATCAGGTATTATATACGCATCCACCAGAAAGGATGTGGAAAGCCTCCATGCCATGCTGGAGAAAAAGCATTTTTCCGCGGCCCGATATCACGCCGGGCTGTCGGAGGAGGAGCGTTCCAAGGCTCAGGAGGACTTCCTCTATGACAGGGTGCAGGTCATTGTGGCAACCAATGCGTTTGGGATGGGGATAGACAAGTCCAATGTGCGTTATGTCATTCACTACAATATGCCGAAGAACCTAGAGGCCTATTATCAGGAGGCAGGAAGGGCCGGCAGGGACGGTGAGCCCGGGGAGTGCATACTGCTTTACTCTCCCCAGGATACCATGACCCAGCGATATCTTATAGACGTTTCCACCGAAGATGAGGAGCGCAAGCGCTGCCAGCATAACCTTCTCCAGCGCATGGTGGATTACTGCCATACGCCTGAGTGCTTGCGGCAGTTCATCATGAATTATTTCGGCAGCGCGGAGGACAGGGATAAATTCGTGGATGGCTGCGGTAATTGCAGCACGTGCCGGTCGGCGGGGAACAAGGTGGACGTTACCGTTGACGCGCAGAAGGTATTGTCCTGCGTTTATCGCATGGGGCAGCGTTATGGAATAACCCTTGTGGCTCAGGTGCTAAAGGGGTCTGCAGATAAGCGTGTGCTGGAGCTTGGTTTTGAAAAGCTGTCCACCTATGGTTTGTTCAAGAGCAGGAGCATACCCGATATAAAGCTTCTCATACAGCGTTTTGTGGCTACGGACTATCTGCGCCTTTCAGGAAGCGAGTATCCGGTGCTTCAGCTAAGTGATAAGGCGGTTCCGGTGCTGAAGGGCGAGGCCAAGGTCTTTCATTCGGTTCCGAAACGTGAGAAGGCAGCAGTGGCTCCATCAGGGCTTTTCGAATATTTGCGGACTATACGAAGGGAAATCGCTGCAAGGGAGAACGTGCCTCCTTATGTGGTTTTCTCTGACGCGACACTGAGGGATATGATAGAGGTGAATCCATCCACCTTGGATGATATGCGTATGGTGAAGGGGGTAGGTGAGAAGAAGCTCAGAGCCTATGGTGAGGAATTCCTGAAGGGTATCAGGAGCTTCAGGAAAATGAGTGCCAGTGATCTGGGCTTGGTAATCGGTGACGCTCAAGGAAAAAAGAAACAAAAAAAGACTCGAAAGGAATGGTATTGAAATGAAATGCAAAAGGACTTTCATCATAGCCGGGGCAGCCGCGTCCTTGGCAGTATTTTCACCGGCGTTATTGCCCGCTGAGTATGCTCAGGAGGCAGGCATCATTCAATGTCAGGCCAAGGAATATAAGAATGGGGACTATGTTTTGAGCATACCCAATAAATATAATAGGGAGTTGAAAATACAGGTATTGAAAAACGATCCCTTCGGTAAGCTGTTTACCGTATCCGAGCAGGCTTCAATTGATGCCGCCAAGGCTAAGAATTATGAGACTGACGGTGTTGGCTGGCTGTTTTCTGTAGGTGTGCTCAGTGAGGATAAGATTAACAAAATGCTTTGCGGGGAAATGTCAGGGTCGGAGGTTTTCGCTAAGGACAACAAATGGAATTATTATGTATTCTACCATCCGACTGATGTGCGCTACTTCCGTGAGAGCGATTCTGCTATGAGGAGTGATCAAAAGGAGTGGTCCAGGCTGACGGAATGGGTCGGGACTTCCGTTGAGCAGGACTTCATAAAGAGCAATCCCGGTCTTGAACCGGTAAGGTTCGATAATTCCACGATTGGTATGATGATGGCGCGTATTATGTTCAAGCCGGGTACTGAGTACACCATAAGCACCAATGAATTCGGGCCGATAAAGCCAAATGGTGTGAACCCCATGCCATACGCGGACACACTTATAAAGGATGCCAAGTATGAAATGGTTGATATCAAGGAGACGCCCGACGGTCAGTACGTTGTCCTGTCATTTCCCAAGGAGAATCTACGTCTGGATTTCTTCCTTATGCCCGGGAAGGAAAACTATGTCCGTGAGGTCCGTAAGGACGGCGGCGAAACTCTTTACAAGGGAACCTTTCAGGATAGCAGCATCAGGGCAAGTGATATAATGTACCGTTGGTATAAGGAACTGGCTTCCAAAGCAGGACTATAAGCAACCCGCATGACAGGGGGCATGTTCATGAAGGGGCTGAATAATATACAATAATTTCTACAAAGGATACCTTGCCAGTTTCATATAACAGGGATAAAATAGAGGATATCTAAATTCCATGAGAGGTTTTTGCGATGAAAATATATTCAAGGCTGATTCGGTTTTCGGCTAAGTATCCGGATATCGTAGTTGCCTTGGGAATGTTCGACGGTATGCACATAGGACATCAAAGCATTGTACGGCGGGCGGTGGAACTGGCACGGATGATACATGGAACTCCTATGGTTTTCACCTTCAGTAATCACCCATTGGAGATTTTGGCCCCCGAGAGCGCTCCACTGCTGATTGGGAGCAGCCACCTTAGGCGGAAGATACTGGAGAAGCTTGGGGTTGAGGTGCTGCTTGAGCTTGCGTTCACCAAGAAGCTGTCCAGATTGACTCCCGAGGAGTTCATGAAGCTGCTTCAGAGCGATTTTGCTCCTCGATACGTCGTAACAGGACCAAACTACACCTTCGGGCGTATGGGGAAGGGCACTGGACGGATGTTGATTCGTGAGGGTGGTAGCTATGGCTTTAAGGCCGAGGTATGTCCGGCAGTACAGCATAATGGCCGACCCATCAGCAGTACCAGGATAAGGGCGCTTCTGGCAGAGGGGAATCTTGATGGAGCTAATGAGTTCCTGGGACGCCCCTTCACATATCTTTCACGTGTGGTGCATGGTGACAGGAGGGGCAGGGAACTGGGGTTCCCAACAGCTAACCTGGTGATTCCCGAAAACCGTGCTATGCTGCCCAATGGCGCCTATGCGGTAAAGGTTGAGGTTCGTGGGAGCAGCTATTTCGGACTGGCCAGTATCGGCAGGAACCCCACCTTTGAGGGAGAAAGGCAGCGGAGGCTGGAGGTCAATATAAGGGATTTTTCAAAGGATATATATAATGAGCTTTTGGCGGTCAGTTTTCTGGGCAAGCTGAGAGATGAGCAGAAGTTTGCGTCAGCCGATCAGTTGGTACGGCAGCTCAGGAAGGATCGGGACCAGGCCGAGAGGTTTTGGAAATAATAAATTTTATCCGGAATAATATCTATTTCTTATAGGAGAAGGGTGTTTAGGTCATGTGGAAAAGAGTATTCATAGGATGGCTTGGACTGTTAATGATGGCAAGCTCATCAGCATTAGCGGCTGAACAGGGCCAGACGGGGGGAGTCGGCTACCAGGAGCCCCCTGCTGTTCAGAATGCGGAGGGAACCGGAGCTCCCGAGCAGTACGCTCCCCAAGAGGTTCAGTCAGGGCAGCAGAAGATAGTCATAAATCTGGCAAATTGTTCTCTGTCTCTTTACGAGGGAAATACTAAGGTAAATCTATATCCCATTGCTGTTGGAAAGGTCAGTACTCCTACACCTGTAGGTTATTATTCCATCAGGTCAAAGGATGTCAATCCCACGTGGATCGATCCCCAGGATCCTGAGTTCATGATCCCGGCAGGTGAGGCGAATCCCTTGGGTTATCGTTGGATGGAATTCAATGGTAACTATGGGATACATGGCACAAATAGGCCGGACAGCATCGGTCATTATGTTTCCAATGGCTGCATCCGCATGCATGAAGAGGATGTAGAGGCGTTGTTCGAGAAGGTGGAGATCGATACCCCCGTGGAAATAACCTACAACCGCGTCGTTGTTGAAAAGGCCCCTGATGATACAGTGGTTTATTACATATATCCTGATAACTATGGCTGGCAGGCTGTGGATGTGGACATGGTGAACGGCTGGCTGAAGGGCTATGGGGTACAGAACTTTGAGTCGGATGAGGCAATTCTCGCTAAAATCGACGCTTCAGACGGAGAACCTACCTATATTGGCAAGGCATACGGAATTGTGCTTAACGGAAAGAAGATTGCTGCCAAAGCAGTCCTGAAGGACAATATCATATACCTGCCGGCAAGAGCCATTGCAGATGAACTTCATGTGGATTTGGGATGGAACAATGAGGGTTCTACCCTCGTAACCGATTATGGTAAGGTACCGGGATTCTTGAAAAAGGGAGATTACTATCTTGAAGCCGTCAATTCCGGTAAACTTTTCAAATTGATGGGGGCCTTGCAGTCTAATAACTACTATGTGCTCAATACCATAAAGGAACCTGTAGCACCGGCGGTACCGGCGGTGGATCAGAGACCGACGCATCCGCCACAGGTAAGTCAGCCACAGCCGGCACAGCCGCAAACGCAGCAGCCTGCGAATACTTCTCAGCAGCCCCAGCAATCGGTTCCGCAGCAGCCACAGCAACCGGCTCAGCAGGTTCAGGGCTCTGCTGCTCAACACCAGCAGAATCAGCCTCAGGCAGTCAAGCCAGAGCAGCAGTCTCAGCAACAGGCACAGCAGCCT
>DOYB01000086.1 GCA_003518745.1 Selenomonas sp.
CAAGATTTGGGATTGCCCGCATTAAGGCGATATCCTCAAAGCAATAATGAGAATTGCCCAAAGGGCCGTTTACGATGCCGGCTCTGGTTCCAACTAATGTGATGGGAAGTTTCATGTAGCCTAAATGTACGCGAATCTGTTCGCAGCTTCGCATGGTGATGAAGTTGGCAAAGGTAGCGGCAAACACATGGAATCCGGTCTTTGCCAGTCCTGCCGCGATACTCAGCATATTCTGTTCGGCAATTCCAACATTGTAGAATTGATTCGGGCAATCCCGCATGAACTTTCCAAGTCCGCTGGATTGTGCCAAATCAGCTGCCAGAACTGCAAAAGTGCTGTCCTTGGATGCATGCTCTGCCAGACGTGAAAAGAAGGCTCCCTGTTCTCCAAGCATGGAGTAGGCACGCAGCTCTTTACGATCCACAGCCATTCATTCCACCTCCTGCCCAAGCTCAAGCATGGCTTCTAGGTATTGTTTTTCCTTCAATATTCCATGATGCCATGCCGGCTGATTTTCCATAAAGGAAACTCCCTTTCCTTTGACTGTGTTGGCAATGACAGCCTTTGGCTTTCCGTTGCGCGATCCCATAGCCTTGGAGATGATATCGTAGAGAGCTGCAATGTCATGACCGTCCGTTTCGTAAACCTCGAATCCAAAACTTGAAAACTTTTCTCCAAGATTCATTAAATCCATGACAGCTTCTGTGGTGCCGTCACACTGGATTCCATTTCGGTCTACAATGACCACCAGTGAGTCCAGATTAAATGCTGCCGCAGACATGGCTCCTTCCCAGACGGCACCCTCGTCGCATTCGCCGTCTCCCATCAGGACGAAGATATGATTGTCAAAGCCCTTTCGATGATATCCAAGAGCCATACCGATTCCCACACCAAGTCCCATGCCCAAACTTCCACTTGAAAGCTCGATACCACGCTTTAAGTTCATGACAGGATGTCCCGGCAATTCGGAACCGTCCTGCTCAAAGCTTTTCAAATCCTCCAACGGGAAACATCCCACATGGGCCAAAGCCGCATAGAGGGCAAGGGATGCATGGCCTTTGCTCAGGAGAAATACATCTCTTTCCTCTCTGGTGGGATTCTTTGCATCAAAATCCATAAGACCGCCATAAAGACAGGCCAGTATTTCGACACAGGAAAGGGCTCCACCGAAATGGGCACCTTTCTTTCCTGCTTCATATCCTGTTTTAATGATATAAATTCGTATTTTTTCCGCAAGGGAGCGAATCTCATCCAAAGTTCCGGTTGCCAACGCCTATCCCTCCATCCACACGAATGACCTGTCCCGTAATGTAGCTAGATAAATCCGATGCCAGGAACGCTGCCACGTTTGCGATCTCTTCAGGTTTTCCCAAGCGCGCCAATGCGGAGTGGTCGATCATATCCTTTGTCAGGGTATCAGACATCTTATTTCCCATATCCGTATCAATGATGCCGGGGGCAATCGCATTCACCCGTATGCTGTCCCTGCCGAATTCACGCGCCAATGTGCGTGTAGCTCCAACCAAGGCTGCTTTGCTGCTGACATATTCCAACTGTCCGGGAGCGCCGTCAAGAGCGGCTATTGATGCCATCTGGATAATACTTCCTCCATTTTCATTTCGTTGCATCAACCGAGAGACATATTGTATCAATTGCATTTGAGCGAAGAAATTCACCTCGAACAGTTCACGCATATTAGAAGTCGGTGTCATTTGGAAGAGGACATTTTCTGAAATAGCCCCGGCATTGTTGACCAGAATATCGATAGGACACCGTTTTTTTCGGATTTCCGCAATAGCCTGTTTCATATCGTTCTCATGGCAAAGGTCAAAGCATACCGGAATGATTTCCACCGAATATTTTTCTGCCAATTGCGCCAGTTCTTCCTTAACCTCCGGTGACACTGTTCGCATACATGCGAAAATATTGGCACCGTTTTGAGCAAAAGCCTTTAGTATAGCTTTTCCAATGCCGCGATTACAACCTGTTATAATCGCATGTTTTCCCTTCAACAGCATTCTGCTCACCTCACGTCCACAATTCTCGACATTTCCCTGACGAGGTCGTAGCCATCCCAAATAACATCAATATCGAGAGCTTTTCCCACCGGCACGATGCGATCAATGCCCGGCCATCGGGAAGCCCGTACTGTCTCTGCCAAAGCCTGGGGATCTGTTTCGTAATAGGTCAATGTTTGATATTTTCCGCTAACAATGGCATTTAATTCCTCAAGCTCTTTGATATCATACTCGTAAAACAGACCAAAGCGCCCACGCAAATTCTCGATATTCTCCGATAAGCTCTGCAAGGGCACGCGGTAAAGATAATTAGACTCTGCGTGCAGTGCGCCAGTTTGGGGAAACTGCAAAGCGTTCCTGCAAAGGTCAGCGTATTTGCTTGTCACTTTGATGGGGGGAAGATCGTATCGTTTTTCCGCAAGTTTATCCAAAGCTGCCCAAAAGCGTTCCTTGCCTTGCACATGGCTTGCCCCATCCAGCCACAAAATGAGTTGGGGAGAGGAGCAGGCATTCTGATCCACCCAATAAGTGTCATTGTAAAAATTCTGCGCCAATCGTTGAAGTTTTGTTTCGTTTTCCTTTTCTATGGCTGCCGCATTCAGCAGGGCCAAAGAATAGCGATCAGGGAACACCAGTTCCGTTGCTCTTGGCGGAATCGGACATTTTCGAATCATTTGTATGGTATCGTCTCCGCCCCAAATCAATCGTACTTGACAGCGTGCAGAGAACTTTTCTGTCCAGTTGCTCTCCTTCGGGTAGCGCAGGATTGCCGTCATGGCCCTCAATTCGGGAAAATCCTCCAAGACACGCTTTAAAACGTCGCAAATCAGTGTAATCTCGGGATAATCCTTTGTTGTCACGCGGACGATATTTGCGTTTCCGGCCAGCAGGCCGAACATATAGGAAAAAATGAATTGTACGGGCATATTGGAGGGCGTCACATGAAAAGCCAATCCTCTTCCAATCCGTATTTCATCGTTTCCCATGCGCTTTTTGAGCCTTTCGATATTTCCCCGTCTTGCCCAGAAAGCGACTGCTGTAATATCAGGATAGGCTTTGCAGGAAGGATCGTTCAATAGTTCATGTGAAAGAGCATCCAGAAAACGGCAAACGGTATCATGATAGGGAGAAAGCGGACGCACCTCACCAATTTCACTGCCTGCCAGATAAATCGGTTCACTGTCCATAGGTATCGCTGCACCCCCTGATTTCTGCCTTGCGAATCCGCCCCAAAAGCTCAAAATATTTCCCCTTACGTCCGCAGGGACAATCATCCTCTCCCAGAATACGTCCCCAATCCTCCGTTAAGATAATATGCCCTGGATAACTGGACGGGAGTACGGACAGAAGCTCCACCAAGCCTTCTTCTCCGATACCGCAGCAATGGAAATCCAGGGGATCCCGTATCAGAATATCAGAAAAGATGGAGCAGTGCATGTGTCCTTCTTCGCATTCCACAAACACCGATCCAAGCTGTTCTGCCATACCATAGTAATTGTGAATGCGAATATTACCGCAAACGTTCCGAAGCGCTTGATTATACGCTTCGGAACTCACGCTTTCAGCTTGCAGTTTTTTCCATCCGCCAATATGAAACAGGATACCGTCTGTTATGCCCAGATTGGCAGTTTCATTTCTCAAGGCTTTTACTACATGCTGCCAGATTATATAGGTGTAGCCAAACAGGATGATTTTCTCATCCCTGTGTTTTTCCAAATATTCTTTGAGGGCCTTCTGCCGCAGTTCCATGTTTTCGTCCAAGGCAAAAAACACGTCTCGTCCAAACATGGAAAAGCCGATGATGCCCGCGCCGCGGGCGGAAAACATACGGGGATCCTTCTTTGCCAGTTCAGTGTCCAGAATAATCATCGGCAGTCTTTTTTTTCCTATAAAGGATGCCATGATATTTGCAAGGCATTTCGACTGAGCCAATGCCGTCGCCCGATCAAGAAGAATCTTTGATCTTTTCTGTCCACCGGTGCCGGAGGAGGTCATGGTCTTTACTATGGTTTCCTTTGGAACACTGAGTAGTTCAAATTCCTTGAACATTTGCACGGGAAGGAAAGGCATCTTCTCGGGTTCGGCTTCGGTTTCCGTCATTCCACTCAAAACCTTAAGGATACGAGCATATTCCGGGCAGTTTTTCCTATGGTACTCTGTCATTTCCCGCATAATACGCGTAAAATATTTCCTTTTCTCGCCGCATTCCAGAGAATATGGCTCCCTTGCCAGATAAGCTGAATGCTCCGCAAGCATACGATTCACCCTTTCACATATACGTCCTGCGGCAGAGAAAATGTTGCGCCCAAAGTCGCGTAAAGATTCATGACAGCCATGTTACGGCTGGAAATTCGTCCCAAAAGTCTCTGCAATCCACGCAACCTGCAAAAATCCGCAGCTCCCGCATACAAGGATAACGCGGCTCCTGCTATACGATAAGCCTCATCCACCGCAGCTAAACGGATCACGGCCTGTTTCCCTGCATTTTCTTCGTCTGTCGCAATTTCCAGGAATCCCGCAATTTCATTCTTACATCGACATATATGAAAGGCGTCCATAGAACGTACATAAAAGTCGATTTGCTCTTTTATTTCCTCTGTTTTTGCAGACGCGCAGGCAAAAAATCGTGAGTCCAGTAAAAAAGATGATTCCGCGAT
>DOYB01000195.1 GCA_003518745.1 Selenomonas sp.
TATTCCGCCTGTGGCAGTTTTGTCATGGGCGGAATTTTTTTGTATTTTGTTTGCAGATTTTTATTTTACGGGGAATATAAAGAAGGATTTTTCCAAGTAAGGGGGAATATTTATATCATCGGAAACAAAATGTGAAAGAGGGGAATTACCAATGGATGAGAAGGATTGGGCTGAATTTAAGAAGAAGCTGAAGGCAAAGACGGAAATAGACCTCGATCTCTATAAAGAACCACAGATGAAGCGGCGTATAGGGAATCTTGTTACCCGCAGTACAGTTAAGACATATACGGAATACTTCGATATGGTCTCAAAGAATAAGGATGATTTCGCGGAATTCATAGAGTATCTTACCATAAACGTTTCTGAGTTTTTCCGCACTCCTGAGAAGTTCTCTAAGCTGGAGACTGACGTAATTCCGGATCTGCTTACCCGCTCTTCCCGTCTCAATATCTGGAGTGCCGGTTGTTCTATCGGGGCAGAGCCTTATTCCCTTTCAATAATAATGAAGGAAATGACACCCAATGTGAGGCATCGCATATTGGCCAGTGATTTGGATATCGAAATCCTGGCAAAGGCCAAGAAGGGTGTCTATATGGAAAATGAGATTAAGGCCATGACTCCGGAGCGCAAGAAGAAGTATTTCGATGTTGTCGATGGGAAGTATGCCGTAAAACAGGAGATCAAGTCGGCCATCGAATTCAAGCGTCATAATCTCTTGAAGGATCCCTTTGAGAAAGATTTTGATTTGATTCTTTGCCGAAATGTGGTAATATACTTCACGGAGGAAGCGAAGGATCAGCTTTACGCGAATTTCTTCCGTGCACTGAAGCCGGGCGGTATCCTCTTTGTGGGGGCCACTGAGGCTATTCTGAACTTCCGCAAACTGGGCTACACCAGCTTCCAGCCGTTCTTCTACCAGAAACCCCTGGACGCAAAGTAATGTAAGCCCCCGGGATGTGGTGAAATGTACGCTAACGAGCATGTTGAAAAAATGAATCGTGATGAGTTGCAGGCGCTCCAGTGGGAGCGTCTGCAACGTGTGGTTAATTGGGCATATAGTAAGAGCCACTTCTATCAGCAGTCCTTCAATAAGGCGGGAGTAAAACCTGAGGATGTCAAGGAGTTGGCGGACATCGTCAAGCTTCCTTTCCTGACAGCTATTTCCCTTCATCGTATAGATGCCTTGGATCTCTTGACTACTCCGCTCTCAAGTATTTTGAGGTTCAATCATATGATGGAGGTTACAGGAGAGGTTACTAAGCTCTATACGAATGGCGATATAGGTCATAATGTGGACATGATGACCCGGTGCCTGGTGGCTGCTGATGTGACGAACGCATCGGTGGTGGGGCTTCAGGGAGAGCTGTCTGACAGCAGGATACTTGATATCCAGTATGCTCTGGAGCATATAGGCGCTACGGTGGTGCCGTTCGGTTCGGATTACAGGCACTGGCTGAGGCTGATGGAGATTGTGGGTATGGATACCCTTATCAGCACTCCGCAGCTCATCATGCAGCTAATAATACAGCTGCAGGCTACAGGCAAGAATATAATAGACTACCCTATTTCGAAGATTATTTGTATCAATCCCACGAATATCCAGAATCCCCTGCAGCAGCATATTCAGGAGCGCACAAAGACTAAGGTGTACAATCTGTACGCGCCCCCGGAGGTTGGCTGCGCGGGTATGCTTTATCAGTGTGGTGAGCATACGGGGCAGCATGTGCAGGAAGACTTTTTCTATGTGGAGATATTGAAGTTTGACAGCTCTGAGCCTATTTTTGAGGATGACCGTATGGGAGAGCTGGTGGTGACTACTTTGGCTGCGGAGGCCATGCCCCTTATCAGGTATCGTACCGGTCAGGCAGTGCGACGCATGAGCGATACATGCGCATGCGGAAGGACATTGATCAGGGTTGCGACACCCTACACATTTTTTTGAGTATAGTTTAGAGGGCTGCTGCAGGTTTGTGGCAGCCTGTTTTCGTGTGAGGGCGTAGTGCAAAACACCGTTTTGCACGGAGTTTTAGTTGGATTATGGAATGGAGGAATGTAGTATGCGCTTCATTCATACGGCTGACTGGCATTTGGGAAAGAGCCTGAAGGGAAGGTCCCTTTTGGATGACCAGGAGCATATCCTTGGGGAATTCATCAAGCTGGTGGAGGATTCCAAGCCCCAAGCCGTAGTAATCGCCGGGGATATATATGACAGGGGAGTGCCTCCGACTGAGGCCGTGGAGCTATTTGATGAGGCGCTGACGAAGCTGCTGCTGGAAAAGAAACTGCCTGTGCTCTATATTTCAGGTAACCATGACAGTGCTAAAAGGATACATTTCGGCAGCAAACTATTCGCGTCTGCGGGACTTTATGTAAGAGGCGAACTGAGGTCGGATTTTTCTCCGGTAGTTCTGGAGGATGAAGCAGGTCCGGTTTATTTTTCCCTGATTCCATATCTGGAACCCAACAAGGCGGCTGACGTTCTTGAAATTGATGGAAGGTTGAGTTTCGAGGCGGCTCATGAAGCTGTGATTCAGCGGGCTCGAGGCCGGATTCCAAAGGATAAGCGTTCTGTGGCGGTGGCGCATGCCTTTTTGGCAGGGGGAATTGCCTCGGAGTCGGAGCGGCCCCTTTCGGTGGGCGGCGCGGATAATGTTCCTCCGTCGCTCTTCAAGGATTATTCCTATACGGCCATGGGACATCTCCATGGTCCGCAGCGGGCAGGTGCAGATAATATACGCTACAGCGGTTCTCTTTTGAAATACTCCTTTGATGAGGCCAATCAAAAAAAAGGAGTCACCCTTGTGGAGCTGGACGGAAAGGGTAAGGCGAAGACGGAACACCTTCCTTTGACTCCTCTTAGGGATGTGAAAATTCTTGAGGGGCTGATGGAGGATGTACGGACGGACAGAGATAAATATCCAAAGAGTCAGGATTATGTGATGGTTCGTCTTTTAGATACACATCCTGTGCTGAATCCGATAGACCGATTGAGTGAGATTTACCCCAATATTCTGGCAATTGAAAGAAAGGGACTTGCTGCGCGGGCTGAGCTGAGGCAGGCAGAGGGGCCGCGGGTGGATATGTCAGAGGAGACGCTGTTTAGGGATTTCTATGAGGAAATGACGAATCGGAAGCTGGATGAGGATGAAGAAAGACTGCTGAAGGAGTGTATCCTGAAGGCCAGACGGGAAGAGGGGGAATTGGAATGAGACCGCTCAAACTGGAGATTTCAGCCTTTGGACCATATGTGGACAAGGTAGAGCTTGACTTTGAGAAGGGCCTTGGCTCCTCCGATTTTTTTCTGATACACGGGCCGACGGGAGCAGGAAAGACCAGCATCCTGGACGCGATATGCTTCGCGCTTTACGGAAGCTCCAGCGGCGGCGAAAGGGAAGGCTCAATGCTGAGGGCTGAACAGGCAGAGCCTTCAAAGGAAACGGAGGTCTGCTTTACCTTTTCCTTAGGTGACAGGAAATACCGGATCCGCAGGAATCCCACTTATATGAAGAAGAAAATCCGGGGCGAGGGATTGACTAAAAAAAACGCGGATGCGGTTCTTTATAGGCTGCGTGATGAGGACGAGGAGCTTTTGGAGCACAGCTCGGATAAGGTAACTAAATACATAGAGGGACTTCTGGGCTTCGAGAGCAAGCAGTTCCGGCAGGTCGTGCTCCTGCCTCAGGGTGAGTTCAAGCGTTTCCTGATGGCTGATTCGGGTGAACGGCAGATTATACTCAATGTGCTTTTCAAAACGGGAATCTATCGCAGAATCGAAGAGATACTGAGGGATAAGGCAAAATCCCTCGCCGTTGAGGTTGAAGGAAAGCGTCACGAGCGGACGGTTCTTCTTAATGAAGCGAGGGCTGCTGATGAAGAGGAACTCATAAAGCGTCTGGAGGAGGTTCAGTCTCAGCTAAAGGATCGCGCTCAGAAGGCTGAGATTTTTGAGAAGGCCAACAAGAAGGCCCAAGATGAGCTGCAGCAGGGAAAACGGCTGGCAGAGCAGTTTGCGAAACTGGAGAAAGCCCGTCAGCTTATGAAAGCAGACGAGGATAAAAAGCCGGATGTTGAGTCTAACAGGAAGCATCTTGAACGGGCAGACAAGGCTGCCGCGCTGATTGACAAGGAATCCTTCGCGGCTAAGGGAGAGCGAGAGCTGAAAAACAGGCAGAGGGAAGCGGCCGATGCTGATGAGAGCCTTGCTTCATCGGAAAAAAAGCTGAATACGGCTAGGACGGAATACGAGAAAAGGCAGCAGGAGGAATCTCTTAGAAAAGACAGCGAGGAAAAGTACAGGAAACTGAATGAATATGGTGTGATACTGAAGGAGCTTCAAGGTTTGGCCGAAGCCGCCAAGATTTCGGGGCGCGAGGCTTCGGTGGCGAGAAAACAGGCTGATGAGGCAGCCAAGGAGCTTGCCGGAATGCAGAAGCTTTTGCAGGAGTTCAGAGAAGGCGCAAAGGAAGCGGAGCTGACAGCAGGGAGAGAGCAGGCTGTCCTGATGCTTGTAAAACAAGCTGACAGACGGGATGCTATGAGAAAGCATTTGGATGAGCTCTTGGACCGTGAACGTGAAGCGGAGGGCTTGAGCCTGAAGCTTTCCGGAGAAGCCAAAAAAGCAGCGGAAAAGGCACAGGAGAAGCACACCGCATGGGAACGGCTTTGGGTTCTGGCTCAGGAGGGAAGCGCTGCATTCCTGGCCAAGGAGCTTGCCGAGGGGGATCCCTGCCCTGTATGCGGTTCTATAGATCATCCATGTCCCGCAGCTTCGGATGCGGTAATTCCTTCCAGAGAAGAGCTTGAAAAAGCGGAAGAGGACATGAAAAAACAGGAGGAACTGCAGAGGCGCGCCGAAAAGGCGTCGGCTGAGGCAAAATCCTCATTTGAAGCCGCGGCGGCAGAGCGCAGGACTGTGCAGGAGGCGTGGGACAAGGATTTTGCAGGCGATAATAGTGAAGAACTCGCGACGGCAAGAGCCGAAATGGCAAAGGTGGAGCAGGCCAAGGCAACACTGGAAATGCTTAAGCGTGATATAAAAGACACGGAACTGGGAGAGGAGAAGCTGAGGGTACGCAAGGAGGCAGCAGACCAAAAGGCAGTGAAATCTGCGGAGAAGGCCGCCCGCAGCAAGGGCAGCTTTGAGGAAAAGCAGAAACAGCTTCCTGAAGAATACAGGGATGGCGGAAAACTTTCCCGGGAAACGGCAAAGGCCGGCCAATTGGTGGATGAACTCCGGAAGGCATGGAAACATGCTGAGGATAACTTCCACAAACTTGAGCTTGAGTGCGCCTCCCGTAGGAAGGCATCAGAAGCCGCAAAGGAGGCTGTGAAGGCTGCCGCGGTCCAGGCGGAGGAAAGCAAAAGGGACTTCGAGGAAGCAGTGGAGGCCGCGGGATTTTCATCCCGTGAGGAATACAGTATGATATTGGCGGGGCCTTGGAGAAACAGCGAGGCCAGAGACAAGCTGAGGGCGCGGTTGAAG
>DOYB01000193.1 GCA_003518745.1 Selenomonas sp.
GGCTCCTATCATGTAGGGGCTGAGAATATCGCGGCCAGCATCCTCGGCACGCGCTTCTGACAGGTGGGCCTATGTGGAAGGAACTGGTTGATGTACTTGGCAAGATCTATCTTACCTATCAGGACATGCTGAAGCTTGGCGGCAGAAAAAAGGCCGCCCTTATCGGTGTGGACATGAAGGGGCTGGAGAAGCTGCTGGAAGAGGAGAAAACCCTTGCCCATCGTGTTCAGGAGCTGGAAAATAAGCGCAAGGGTGTCCTAAAGCAGCTGATAGAGGAGAACAAGGCTATACGTCCCGACAGCAAACTGGTGGAGATGTATGCCTTCGCGCCCTCACGGCCCATCGAAAACAGATTAAAGGAACTGCACAAAAAGCTGGATGACTGCATAAAAGAGGTTCAAAAGCTGAACAGCGATAACATGGTACTTACCCAGGGGGCGCTGCAGGCGGTGAGTTTTCATCTGAACCGCATAGGCGGTGCTTCGGTGGATCCAACCTACGGCAACACCGGAAGAGATACGGTCAGCCATGAAAAGAAATTTGATTTTAAGGCGTAAGAGTATTTCTATAAAGGGATAAAATGAGAGAAGCAATAAAAATTCTCCGCCGGGAGCTTGTTTTTTGCGCCCGTTTGGGGGAGCTTATGGAGGAACTCAGCAGTGTCCTCAAGGAGAGAGCTTCAGGCAGGGACGTGAGCCTGATAGTCAAGAAACTGGAACAGGTTTTGTCTGAGGGGGCAAAGCTGGAGGCGGAGCAGAAAAGCTTTCTGAAGTCGGTGAAACAGGAAAGCCTTCAGGGATATCTGGAGGGACAGCCGGTTTCAGTGGAGAAAGACATGGCCCTGCGCCTTTTGGCTCAGGTCAAAGATCAGCAGGCGCAGCTCCGCCGGAAATCGGAAACGAGTCATGTGCTGCTTGAACGAAGTGAGAAATTCGTGGACTTCCACATGAACGTGCTCTCCAGAACACGGGCAAATCCTACCTATGGGCCTCCGGGTACAGGGGGAGCTGCGCCCAGGGAGCGTCGGATGTTCGACCAAAATGTCTGAGCTTTGATTTGCGGGGCGGATATGGGAGGTTGGGCATCAATTTAACTTAAAGGCATTTACAACCCTGACCACCTCGCCCTTTGGGCACGCCTCCATGGGAGGTGAATCCCTTAAAATTCCCCTCCTGGGAGGGGTGGCCCCGAAGGGGACGGGGTGGTTCCGGTGCATTGAGGCAATTTTAAGCAAGCTATGACACAGAAAGAAGGATTAAGATGAGAGCCACTTTTTCCGGCCTGAACACCATGGTGAAGGGCATTTTTTCAAATCAGCTGTCCCTTGATACCACGGGGCACAATATAACCAATGCCGGTACAGAGGGCTATTCCCGTCAGGGTGTGAATCTTGCTGCCACCAGAGGGCAGCAGCAGAGCTCCCTATATGGGGAGGTGTTGGTAGGAACCGGTGTGGATTCCATGTCCATAGAGCGGGCCAGGAATTTCTACGCGGATCTCCAATACTGGTCTGAATCCTCTACAAAGAAGTATTATGAGACCCTGCAGGTGAACTATGATAAGGTTGAGACCGTCTTCAACGATTCCGATGACAGCGGCATACAGAATTCTATGGAGGAGTTCTATTCTTCCTGGGTGAATCTTTCCACCAACGCCACGGACTCCGCGGCCAGAGTGGCTGTCGTGGAGAAGGGCAAGACATTCAGTGATGCCATACAGACCGCGGCGACCCTTATGAAGGATCAGATTAACGCGGAATATGACGATATGAAGCTCAATCTCACCAAGTTCAACGACCTTAGCAAGCAGGTCACAGTCCTGAACAAGAGCATTCTCGTCATGGAGGCAGGCGGGGCGAAGGCCAACGACCTCAGGGATCAACGTGATCTCATAGTGGATAAGATGTCGGAGTACATCAACCTTAATGTCTATGAGGATGAAATGGGACGGTATACGGTGGTGTCAAACGGCATAACCTTGGTGCACGGTGACAACCATATGGATCTCAAAATGTCCGAGCCCGCATTCAACCGGGCTTACGCTACCAATGACTATAGTCTTGAGGTTGCGGATACGGGTATAGTATTCCAGCCTACCAACGGTTATTTCAAGGCGAAGCTTGATAATGTGGCCATAAATAAGAGCTATATAGACGATTTGTCAAACATGGCCGCGCAGCTATTGACGGTGTTCAACGACCAGCACAAGCTGGGAGTTGGCGTGGATAATGCCAGCACCACGGGGCTGAATTTCTTTGGTCAGAATACGGGACCGGAGGGGTATAAGTTTACGCCGAGTGGAGGCTCCGAAGTGGAGTGCAATATGACCGTTTATGCCTGGGATGATAAGAATCATTGCCTGGTGGAGACTCCGGCTTATAAGGATTTCACCTTTTGTGATAAGAATGGCAAGAAGGTGGATTCTGCTGTTGTGGACGGGGATATAGAAACAAAATATACTCTTACTAATGACAAGAGTCAGATAACAACCAGGTATGGCATGGAGATTATCGAAATATTAGAGGTAGCCTCTGACTTTACCGCATATGGCGGGCAAAACAAGGTGGCTGCCAGAAATGCGATGTCGGTAGAGGTATGGGGCGGTAGGAAAGATGAGGCTCAGGTTGCAACCGGTTTTGGTGAGGTAATGGAAGGCACGAATCGCGTGCTTACTGGGTCTGTGCTGAAAAGCCTGAATGGTACGGGTGACGGCAGTAATGCAGTGCTTTTGAGTACTCTATTCAACGTGTCGCAGCCTGTCTATGAGGGGTCTGCCAATGCGGTTGTGTTCACGAAGAACGCGGATGGAACTGGAGATGTTACCCATGCTCAGACCTATGCTACTACAGTCGTTCAGGGAGATGGCTTTGGCATGAACGGCTTTTACG
>DOYB01000216.1 GCA_003518745.1 Selenomonas sp.
AACACCTAACATAAATTCCTATTTACGAAACGAACATGATTGTGAGATTTTGCCTATAGCAAAATCCTGACAACTGCGTTATAATAGTCTGGCTGTGTTTTTCCTTCTTATGCCTTGCCTTTAGGGGCTTTGTTGAAGCTCGCAGATGAAAGCATAAGAAGATATGAGATTTTTGTAGGTGATAATTTTGTCAAACCCTATGTTTGATGTGATAAAGGGTGATTTAGAGCGTTTGGAGGAAGCCCTTCTTGACGCGGTTGCCGCGGAAAATGAATTGGTCACTGAGATTGGGACCCATCTGGCTTCTTCAGGCGGCAAACGCATCAGGCCTGCCCTTTGTCTATTGGCTGCCCATGGGGGAAAGGATTTTGACCTTTCGAGAACCATACCTCTGGCAACAGCGCTGGAGCTTATCCATACGGCTTCACTGGTACATGACGATGTTATCGACGAGGCAGATACCAGACGTGGTTTTCCCACGGCAAATGCCAAATGGGGCAACCAGATTTCCATATTGAGCGGTGATTTCATTTTTGCCCGAGCCTTCCGCCTGATTGCTGAAAATGACTATGGCAGCCACGTTTCAAGACGACTGGCGGATCTGGTCTGCAACCTGAGTGTGGGGGAAATCATTCAGGACAGACAGATGTATCAAGCCTGCAGCGATGTTGATGATTACTATGACCGTATTTCCAAGAAGACCGCGGATTTTCTGGAAATCTGCTGTGAACTTGGCGGCACTTTAAGCGGAATGACAAATACAGATACCCAGAGGCTCGCCGCCTACGGTCATGCCATAGGAATGGCATTCCAGATTACAGATGACCTTTTGGACATCATGGAAACCACGGAGCAGATTGGAAAACCCGTGGGAAATGATATAAAGCAGGGCATCATTACGCTTCCCGTAATACGGGCGCTTTCCGTCAGCCCCGATGCTGATGAGTTAAGGTATATCCTCACAACACCCGGAATGACAGAAGAGATGGCAGAGCGAGCACTGAAAATCATACGCTTGACAGACGGTACGGACTATGCGCAGGCAAAAGCAGACGCATACCTTCAAGAAGCCAAGTCCGTACTTCCTGAAACGCTGCCGCCTGATATCCGCGAAGCCTTTGAAATGGTGGCGGATTTTATCGGTGAACGAAATTTCTAACGCGTGATATTTATCCGTCCGGGGAATCCTGTGGGTTCCCCGGCATTTAGAATATAGGTGCTCTGCTGACAGGAGATTTCAAAAAAAAGGACGGAGGATGTTCATGTTTGGCATAGGCATACCTGAACTGGTATTGATCTTGATTGTTGGACTCATTGTGTTTGGCCCCGGCAAGCTTCCGGAGGTTGGAAGAGCCGTGGGAAAGGGTATAAGGGAATTCCGCAAGGCATCAAACGCCCTTCAGGCTGTGCTCAACGAACCTGACCCTCCCCCAAAGGCGACGCAAAATCCGCCCCAGGCCACCCCCCAGCAGCCTGTTCAGGCAACCCAACCCCAAGCTCAGACCCAAGAGACCACTGAGCCTAAACAAGATAACGCCACAGCGCAGGCAGCCCATACAATCGCTGCAGATGTTCCCTACACCCCACCCACTCAGGAAAGTGTAAGGCAGGAATTGGAAGCAAAGAAGGAGGCACAGGTATGACAACGAGCATTACAGAGCTTTTAGGCATTCAGTATCCTATCATTCAGGGAGGAATGGCGTGGATTTCTGACGCGGCTCTGGCGGCGGCAGTATCAAATGCCGGCGGAGCAGGCATAATCTCCACAGGAGGTCGTACAACAGAATATACGAGGGACGAAATACGCCGTGCCTGCAGACTTACCGATAAACCCTTCGGCGTAAATGTTATGCTGATGGCTCCCAACAAGGATGAGATTATCGATGTCATTTGCGAGGAAAAGCCCGCCTTCGTCACCCTCGGCGCGGGAAACCCCGTTCCCTTCTTTGAGAAGTTCAAAGCCGCGGGGGTAAAGATAATTCCCGTGGTTCCCAATGTGAAACTTGCCAAGCGTGTAGAAGACAAGGGGGCCGACGCGATTGTGGTTGAGGGTATGGAGGCCGGGGGCCATATCGGAAAACTCACAACTATGGCCCTCATGACCCAGGTCATACCGGAGGTTACTATCCCCGTAGTAATGGCGGGAGGCTTTGCTGACGGCAGGGGGCTTGCGGCGGCGCTGCTCATGGGTGCCGCGGCTGTGCAGATGGGCACCAGATTCCTAATCGCAGAGGAATGTCCATTACACAACAAGGTAAAGCAAAAGCTCATCGAGGCCATAGATACAGACACCATCGTTACAGGTCAAACCATCGGCGGCGCTGTGCGCGGCATTAGAAACAAATTCTCTGAGGAATTCCTGGCAATGGAGCTTTCCGGAAAGTACGACAAGGAAACCCTTCTGGCCAAAGCCACAGGCACAAACAAGCTTGCCGCGGTGGACGGCGATACGGAAAACGGCATGATGCAGGCAGGACAAAGCCTGCTGCCCTTGAAGAAAATCGAATCCGCTAAGACAATCATAGATAATATAATAGCGGAGGCAAGGGAAACCCTGAAAAAAGGACAGGATATTTCAATTTAACAATTATCATTACAAAGGGGACACTTATTTGATAAGCATTAGCAAATTCCAAATAAGTGTCCCTTTTGCTGACATATTAGGCGCGACAAATAATGGATATGGTAAAAGATTTCAAGAAACTGAGAGAATAAAGCTTGACGATGAAATGTGAGGTATGTTAGCTATGATGTATCATTTCATAACCCTAGATGATAATACGGAAATTGTCCATTCCGAAATGTTGCCTGATAACAGAGTAAAGGTATATGTGGAAAAGCCTGATGCTAAAGACTGTTTTCATAACATGACCTGCTATTTACCAAGTTATGAAATAGAGAGCATACACGGCTTTTCTGAAGATGAGGTTGCTGAATTAATGGATATTATCCGCTCTACCTCTCATCTCATTATCGAATTCTCCCAAGAAGGAGGTTTCCTTAATGCCTCAGGTCTTTAGAATTGGTCCT